>CAXTLE010000001.1:0-45196 GCA_964244855.1 uncultured Aestuariivirga sp.
GAAGCTTGAGGCTGTTGTCGTCGACCCGGCGTCGAACTGGCCGCTGTTTGCGGAAAAGGCCCGCGAGCTGATCACCAAGAACAAGGTCGCCGTCGTGTTCGGCTGCTGGACCTCGGTGTCGCGCAAATCCGTGCTCCCGGTATTCAAGGAGCTCAACAACATCCTGTTCTACCCCGTGCAGTACGAGGGTGAAGAGAGCGAGCGCAACGTGTTCTACACGGGTGCGGCGCCGAACCAGCAGGCGATCCCTGCGGTCGATTATCTGATGAAGGACGAGAAGGTGAAGCGCTGGGTGCTGGCCGGCACCGACTACGTCTATCCGCGCACCACCAACAAGATCCTCGAAGCCTACTTGAAGTCGAAGGGCGTCAAGCAGGAAGACATCATGATCAACTACACGCCGTTCGGTCATAGTGACTGGCAGACGATCGTGGCCGACATCAAGAAGTTCGGCTCGGCCGGCAAGAAGACCGCCGTGGTCTCCACCATCAACGGCGACGCCAACGTGCCCTTCTACAAGGAACTGGGCCAACAGGGTGTGGCCGCCACCGATATTCCGGTTGTCGCCTTCTCCGTGGGGGAAGAAGAACTGGCGGGCATCGACAAGGGGCCGCTGGTGGGTCACCTCGCGGCGTGGAACTATTTCATGTCCATCGACAATCCGACGAATGCTGCCTTCATCAAGGACTGGAAAACCTTCATCAAGGATGAAAAGCGCGTGACCAACGATCCGATGGAAGCGCATTTCATTGGCTTCAACATGTGGGTGAAAGCCGTTGAGAAAGCAGGCTCCACGGATACCGATCCAGTGTCTGCTGCCATCATCGGCGTGTCGGTGCCGAACCTGTCGGGTGCTTACTCCACCATGATGCCGAACCATCACATTACCAAGCCCGTGCTGATCGGTGAAATCCAGGAAACCGGACAGTTTGAAATTGTCTGGCAAACGCCGGGTCTGGTCGTCGGTGATGAATGGTCGGATTTCCTGCCCGACTCGAAAGACCTGATTTCCGATTGGCGCGCCCCCATGTCTTGCGGCAACTTCAATGTGAAGCTGGGCAAGTGCGGTGGCGCTGGTTGATTGAGGCCTTCTCCCTCCCCCTTGTGGGGAGGGCCGGAGTGGGGGTCGTTCTCCACTTCGAATCTGGCAAAGAATTCGTTCTTACATTTGCGTTCTGAGCGACCCCCACCCTAACCCTCCCCACAAGGGGGAGGGGACTTTCAGAGATTGTATTTGGCCGCCATGCGCCACTTCTTTGCATTTTTGTTTCTCCTCGTCCTCTCCGTCTCTGCCTTCGCGCAAGACGTGGGTGCGCTTGTCAACGCGCTTGGCCCCGGAGATTTCAAACAGCGGGAAGCAGCTGTTGCGGCGCTTGCGGCATCCGGCAGTGAGGCAACAGTGCCAGTGCTTGAAGCGCTCGGTGCCAACAATCTCTATATTCGCAAATCTGACAAAAAGGTTTTCATCACTGCTGCAAAAGGCGATGTGTTGGCGCTCACCGATCCTGTCACTATGGCCGCAGCGGGTGAGGCACCGAAGTCCGACCTCGACAAGGTCAAGGTCAACAATGCACTGAGGAAGTTGATCCAAAATACGCTGGGTGGCCTGACGCTGTTCAGCGCTGATATCGAGGTGCGCAAAAAGGCTGCTGCAAATATTTTGAAATCGGGTGATGCGTCGGCTTTGCCTGCTTTGGAAAAAGCCATGGTCGCGGAAAAAGACCCGGATTTGCTGGCGCTGTTGAAACAAGCCGCCGCCGCCGCGACCTTGAAAAGCGATCGGCCAGAGGCTGATAAAATGGCGGCGATTGAGGTTTTGAAAACCCGCACCGACCGTGACACGTCGGCCTTGCTCAAGGCCTTTGCTGCGACGTCTGATGGCGGCCTGAAGGCTGCGGCACAGGCAGCGGCAGAAGGGATCGAAAGCGGCCAGGCCAAGTGGGCGGCGATCCAGAATATCTGGTACGGTTTGTCGCTTGCGTCTGTCTTGCTGCTGGCCGCCATTGGTCTCGCCATCACCTTCGGCGTCATGGGTATCATCAACATGGCACATGGCGAAATGGTCATGCTGGGGGCTTACACAACTTACGTGGTGCAGGGTGCGATTGCAGCTTACGCGCCTGATATCATGCCGATCTCGCTGTTGCTGGCGATACCTGCGGCCTTTCTGGTTTCAGGTGGAGTGGGTGTCGCGATGGAACGCACGATCATCCGCTTTCTCTATGGCCGTCCTTTGGAAACCCTGTTGGCGAGCTGGGGCATATCGCTGATCTTGCAACAAGCGGTGCGATCCATTTTCGGTCCGACCAACAAGGAAGTCACACAACCGGATTGGATGAATGGTTCCATTGAACTTGCAGGTGGCCTTGCTTTGACGATGAACCGTGTGGTGATTTTGATTTTTGCGCTTGTGGTATTTTTCGGATTGATGGCGCTGATGAAGAAAACCCCAATCGGTTTGCAGATGCGCGCCGTCACGCAAAACCGCCCCATGGCCAATGCCATGGGCATTCGTTCGTCTTGGGTGGATGCGATGACCTTTGGTTTGGGCTCCGGCATCGCGGGCCTTGCAGGCGTGGCCCTGTCGCAGATTGACAACGTCAGTCCCAATCTTGGGCAGAGCTACATCATCGATTCATTTTTGGTTGTGGTCTTCGGTGGCGTTGGAAATCTCTGGGGCACATTGGCCGGCGCTCTGACACTGGGTGTAGCTAACAAATTCCTCGAGCCTTTTGCGGGTGCTGTACTCGGCAAGATCATCATCCTCGTTGCAGTCATTGTCTTCATTCAAAAACGCCCACGTGGACTGTTCGCCCTGAAGGGCCGTTGGGTGGACGCATGATCAGCCAACCCACAACGCCATTGCTGGGCCCTGGCGGGCAGATATTCTTGGGCATTGTTCTTGCTGCGGGCGTGATCATTCCGGCGTTGAATTTGTTTCTGCCGGAAACCTCGGCTCCGCATGTGCCGGATTACATGGTCACCCTGCTCGGCAAATATCTGTGCTACGCGCTTCTCGCCCTTGCAGTGGATCTGGTCTGGGGTTTTGCCGGCATTCTGAGTCTGGGCCACGGTGCGTTCTTTGCCTTGGGTGGCTATGTCATGGGCATGTATATGATGCGCCAGATCGGCACGCGGGGCGTTTATGGCAATCCGGACCTGCCGGACTTCATGGTGTTCCTGAACTGGAAGGAGATGCCGTGGTACTGGCATGGCTTTGAATATTTCCCCTTTGCACTGGTGATGATTTTGTTTGTTCCGGGACTTCTGGCTTTCGTCTTCGGTTTTCTTGCGTTTCGGTCGCGCGTTACCGGTGTCTATTTGTCGATCATTACGCAGGCCATGACCTTCGCACTGTTGCTGGCCTTCTTCCGCAACGACATGGGTTTTGGCGGCAACAATGGTTTGACTGACTTCAAGGATATTCTGGGCTTCTCCGTGCAGGCACCTTCGACACGCGGCGTGTTGTTCTTCTTGTCCGCGCTGGCACTTGCAGCATGCTTTGTGATTGCACGCAAAATAGTATCCTCAAAACTAGGCCTCATTCTCGTCAGCATTCGCGACGCAGAATCGCGCACCCGATTTTTGGGCTACCGTGTTGAGCACTACAAACTCTTCGTCTTCGTTATCTCCGCATTGATGGCAGGTGTGGCGGGTGCGCTCTATGTACCGCAAGTCGGCATCATCAATCCGTCGGAATTCTCACCGGAGAATTCGATTGAGACCGTGATCTGGACGGCTTTCGGCGGGCGCGGCACTTTGTGGGGTGCCGCCCTCGGAGCCATTGTCATCAACGCGGCCAAGAGTTGGCTCACAGGTGTGATGCCGGATGCGTGGCTCTTCATGCTGGGTGGATTGTTCATTGTGGTGACCCTTTTCATGCCGAAAGGATTGGCTGGCCTGTTCGCAGGCTGGCGCAAATCTGCTCCCACCCTTGTAACACAGGCTGCCGAATGACCGCCGTTGCGAAACACGAACTCGCAGAAACACTGCTTTTCCTTGAAGGTGTCAGCGTCTCCTTTGATGGTTTCAAGGCGCTCAACAATCTCGACCTTGATGTAGCGCGCGGTGAAATGCGCGCCATCATCGGCCCCAATGGTGCCGGCAAAACCACCATGATGGACGTGATCACCGGCAAGACCAGGCCCGATGAAGGCCGCGTGCTGTTCAACAATATCGATCTCACGCGGTTGGACGAGGCTGCTATTGCCAATATTGGCATCGGTCGCAAATTCCAGAAGCCCACAGTGTTTGACAATCACACGGTATGGGACAATCTCGAACTGGCGCTTAAGACCAATCGCTCGCCCTGGGCATCGTTGGGCTGGAAACTGGCGAGTGGCGACAAGGATCAGATTGTTGAAACGCTGGAGCGTATCAACCTGAAACCTGCTTTCGCCACACGTGCTGGCAGCCTGTCACACGGGCAAAAGCAATGGCTCGAAATCGGCATGTTGCTGATGCAGCAGCCGGACCTGTTACTGGTCGATGAGCCTGTGGCAGGCATGACCGATGCCGAAACTGAAAAGACCGCGAACATGCTCCGCGTCATCGCACAGACGCGTTCTGTCGTCGTGGTTGAACATGATATGACATTCATCCGTGCACTGAATGTTAGGGTGACCGTGCTGCATGAAGGCTCGGTACTGGCTGAAGGCAGTCTCGACACGGTACAGAACGACCAACGCGTCATTGATGTTTATCTGGGGCGCTGACTGATGTTGAATGTCTCGAATATTGATTTGTTCTATGGTGCCAGTCAGGCGCTGCATGGGGTTTCCGTTGCAGCAGAACAGGGAAAGGTCACCTGTATCCTGGGACGAAATGGCGTGGGCAAGACCAGTCTCATCCGCGCCATATCCGGTCTGTCATCCACACGAGCCGGATCGCTCATGTTCAGTGGCCGCGACATCACCAAAATGCCAACTGCCGAACGCGCGAAAATCGGCATCGCGCTGGTGCCACAGGGACGCGAGATCTTCTCGCAGCTCACCGTCGAAGAAAATCTGAAAACCGGATTCGGCATTCTGCCACGCAAGGACAGGAATTTTCCGGAGGAATTGTTTGATCTGTTCCCAGCGTTGAAGTCGATGCTTAATCGCAGGGGAGGCGACCTGTCAGGCGGCCAGCAACAACAACTCGCCATCGCCCGTGCCCTGGTGATGCGACCGAAACTTCTGCTTCTTGATGAACCAACTGAAGGCATCCAACCCTCCATCATCAAGGACATAGAACGTGTCATCGCGCTTCTCCGCGACCGGGGGAACATGGCGATTGTGCTGGTCGAGCAATATTTCGATTTCGCCAAACGTCTGGCCGATAATTTCATCGTGCTGGACCGGGGGCGCACTGTGTTGGCAGGTGACCGCAACGTGCTGGAATCCACTGACGTGAGAACACATTTGACGGTTTAAAACGTTGAATTTTTTCTCCAAATACTGGACGTGAATTCGGATTTTCTTCAAAGGCAGCATTCCAGACTATCAACCAGAGAGATCATGCAATTTGCGGAATCCTGTGTTTGCGGAATTGCGGATCAATGCGGCCAAATTTACCACAAATATTCCAAAAACACAGATACACTCTCCATGAAAGATCGCAGTGAACGTAAATAATTCATCCCGCACTCTCCCACTCCGCCACGAGGTCTTTCGCTTCCACTTGATCGCCCGGCTTGACATGGAGCGCTGCTATTGTGCCTGCCCGGTCTGCCGTGAGAGCCGACTGCATTTTCATGGCCTCGAGTTGCAGGATGATGTCTCCCTTTACCAGTTTCCGGCCGATTTTGGCGACCACGCCGATGACAAGCCCCGGCATGGGGGCAGCGATGTGAGACACATTTGTGACGTCAGCCTTGGGGCGTGCAGACGTGATGGCTTTGGCCTTGCGATCCGGCACGCTGATTTCGCGGGGTTGGCCATTCAGTTCGAAAAACACTTTCACATGCCCCGTATCTGATGTTGCGCCAACAGTGAGCAACATGATCTCCAGCCGTTTGCCGGGGTCAATTTCGGTGGTGATCTGTTCACCGGGCTGCATGCCATAGAAAAACGTGTGTGTGGGAAGCGCACGGACAGGACCGTAGGTCCTGTGACGGGCGCGATAGTCCATGAAGACTTTGGGATACATCAGGTATCCGTTCAGGTCTTCATCGTCGAGTACATCATCTTCATTATCCTCGATGCCAATTTTCAAATCGGCTTTTACCTTGCTACGGATGGCAGTAATGTCGGCGGACGCAAGCGCTGCACCGGGTCGTGTTGTGAGAGCCGTTTCGCCCTTCAGCACTTTGTTGGAAATGGCTTCGGGCCAACCACCTTCCGGCTGACCAAGATTACCCTTCAGCATATCGACGACGGATTCGGGGAATGCGATTTCAGTGTCGGGATCTTCGACCTGTTGGCGGCTTATGCCTTGTGAGACCATCATCAAAGCCATGTCGCCCACAACTTTTGATGAGGGCGTAACCTTGACAATGTCACCGAATATCATGTTGGCATCAGCATAGGCCTGCGCCACATCGGGCCAGCGTTCTTCCAGGCCCATGCCGCGGGCCTGGGCTTTCAGGTTGGTGAATTGGCCGCCAGGCATTTCGTGGAGATAGACATCTGACGCGGGTGCTGCGAGACCGCTTTCAAACGCCGCGTATTGACCGCGCACCTGTTCCCAATAATCCGAAATGGCACGCACGGATTTTATATTGAGTCCTGTGTCGCGCTCCATGTGTCGCAAGGATTCGACAATGGAGCCGAGGCATGGTTGTGAGGTGCCACCGGAGAATGCATCCATGGCGGCATCAACTGCATCAACACCCGCATCAGCTGCGGCCAATATGGTGGAGGCAGCAATCCCCGAGGTGTCATGAGTGTGGAAATGAATGGGAAGGCTGGTTTCGTCTTTCAATGCCTTGATCAACACCCGGGCGGCGGCGGGCTTGAGCAATCCCGCCATGTCCTTCAGGCCAAGAACATGAGAACCTGCTTTCTCCAATTCTTTTGCCTTGCGCAGATAATATTTGAGATCATATTTTGAACGGGCCGGATCCAGAATATCGCCCGTATAACAGATCGTCCCCTCACAAATCCGTCCAGCCTCGTTCACGGCGTCCATGGCCACGCGCATGTTTTCAACCCAGTTCAGAGAGTCAAACACGCGGAATACATCCACACCGGTTTTTGCTGCTTGAGCAACGAAGCCCTTCACCACATTGTCGGGATAAGTTGTGTAGCCAACTGCATTGGCCCCGCGAAGCAACATTTGCAGCAGGTGATTGGGCATGGCCACGCGCAAATCACGCAGGCGCTGCCATGGGCATTCCTGCAAGAACCGATAGGCCACGTCAAACGTCGCGCCGCCCCAACACTCGACAGAAAACAGTTGTGGCAGATTGCCCGCATATGCAGGTGCCACGCGTAGCATATCAATCGAGCGCATGCGCGTCGCCAGCAAACTTTGGTGGCCATCTCGCATGGTCGTGTCGGTGATGAGCAGGCGTTTCTCCGCCTTCATCCATTGCGCAACAACATTTGGTCCTTGCTGCAACAGCATTTGTCTCAAGCCATGATCCGGGACATCTTCTGCATGGGGCGGACGTGGCACATGAGTTCGGGCATTTGGCGCCGGGCGTCCCGCCGTTTCCGGATGCCCGTTCACTGTGATGTCGGCAATATAAGTCAGGATTTTTGTGGCCCGGTCACGCCGCGTCTTGAACACAAAGAGTTCAGGCGATGTATCGATAAACTTGGTGGTACAGGTGTCGTTAAGGAAACTTGGATGTTTCAGTAAATTTTCGACGAAGGCAATGTTGGTGGCAACACCGCGGATGCGGAATTCACGAAGCGCCCGGTCCATGCGGGCAATGGCTTTTTCAGGCGTCGGGGCTGTGGCGATCATCTTGACCAGCAGCGAGTCATAATGACGTGTGACAACTGCACCGGCATAGGCCGTACCGCCATCAAGCCTGATGCCCGGACCATTGGACGAACGATAGGCGGTGATGCGTCCGTAGTCAGGAATAAAATTATTCTGTGGATCTTCTGTGGTGATGCGACATTGGATGGCATGGCCGCGCAGTTTCACATCAGCTTGTGACGCTGTGCCTGTGGCCTCCGCCAGGGTTTTTCCCTCAGAGATCAGGATTTGTGCTTGCACAATGTCAATGCCCGTCACTTCTTCGGTGACCGTATGTTCCACCTGCACGCGCGGATTGACTTCGATGAAGTAGAAATTGTTGGTGTCGATATCCATGAGGAACTCGACTGTACCGGCACATTCATAATTCACATGGGCGCAGATTTTGCGGCCCAGTTCGCAAACTTCCTCGCGTTGTGCATCCGTCAAATAGGGCGCCGGCGCCCGCTCCACCACCTTTTGATTTCGGCGCTGCACTGTACAATCGCGCTCATAGAGATGATAGAGGCCGCCATGCCGGTCGCCAAGGATTTGCACCTCGACGTGGCGGGCGCGGGTGATCATTTTTTCAAGATAGCCCTCACCATTTCCGAATGCAGCAATCGCTTCGCGCCGTCCCTCGAGGATTTTTTCACGCAGTTCAGAAGCACCGTTGATGGCCCGCATGCCGCGGCCGCCCCCACCCCATGAGGCTTTCAACATCAAGGGATAACCAACCGCTGCAGCCTGCTGTTCAATCAAGTCAAAATCATCACCCAACACATCCGTGGCGGGGATGATGGGAACGCCTGCCGCCATAGCCACTTTGCGGGCAGACGCCTTGTCGCCCACAGCCCGCATGGTCCCGGCCTTGGGGCCAATAAACACGATATCTGCCGCCGTACAGGCGTCAACAAAATCGGGATTCTCAGATAACAAGCCGTATCCGGGGTGTATGGCATCCGCACCGCAGGCTTTGGCCACACGAATGATTTCGGTGATCGATAGATAGGCTTCGACCGGCTTCAGTCCCTCGCCGATCAGATAGGCTTCATCGGCCTTGAAGCGGTGCAAGGAGAGTTTGTCTTCTTCGGCAAACACCGCGACAGTTTTCTTGCCCAACTCGTTGGCGGCGCGCATGACGCGGATGGCGATTTCCCCGCGATTGGCAATCAGTATTTTCTGAAAATCCATGCCTGAGTTGCCCTGCACCACAAAATGGCCTCTACCGAAAATCTATTGTAGAATGCTTCAAACAGTTGTCCAGCTTCGTTGTTTTGACGATAAAATGGCGGCCTCCACGACTTTCTGAATTTCGTAAGCTTCACGGAAATCTGGACCGGATTTTTTGCGCTGCCCAATGGCGCCCAAAAACTCGGCCATTTCGATGGCCTTCAGATCATTGAAACCCAATTGATGGCCGCCTGCCACGCAGAAGCCGCCATAGGGTGCGTGTTGCGGGCCAGCCTCAATGCGGGTGAAGCCTGCATGTTGTGCAGGGCCGCCGGCCTTGTAATAGAGCAGCTCGTTCAGGCGTTCCTGTGTGAAGACAAGACTGCCTTTTTCACCCGTGAGTTCAAAGCCCAGTTGCATCTTGCGGCCGGTCTGGACCCAATTCGCTTCAATAGTGCCGCCGCAGCCGCGACCAAAGTTCACAAGAAGGCGGGCGACATCATCGACTTCGACCGCTTTCATGTCCGATGAACCGCGGGCCAATGGGCGCTGTTTGATGATCGTGCGCACATCGGCACTCACCTCTGCAATATCACCCAATAGAAACCGCGCCATGCCGATGATATGGGAGCCGAGATCAGCGATCACGCCGGGACCGCCCGAAGGATCAATTCGCCAGGTCCATGGGCTTTGCGGATCATGCATGTAATCTTCGGCGTGAATGCCGCGGAATCCGGTGATCTCACCCAGTTCAGCCGCATCGACCATTTGCTTTGCCAATTTCAGCAGCGGGTTCTTGATATAGTTGAAGCCCACTTGCGTGTTGACGCCCCGGGCTTCAGCAGCCGTCACCATTTCGAGTGAATCTGCGAGGGCTGGCGACAGTGGCTTTTCGCAATGCACATGCTTTCCCGCAGCAATCGCCGCAAGCGCCATTTCCTTGTGCATTGAGTTGGGCGTGGTGATGGAGACGACGTGAATGGCTGGATTGGCGATCAGGGCTTTCCAATCTCCTGTTGACGACTCAAAACCATATTGATGGGCGGCTTTGGCCGCGGCTTCGGCATTCACATCAGCCACAGCAACAAGGCGTGGTGTTGGAATGTCGGGGAAGGCTGAGAGGGCTGTACGATAAGCAATGGCATGGGCTTTGCCCATGAAGCCTGTGCCGATGAGGCCGATGCCGAGTTCTTTCATATTACACACCCACACGCTGTCTGGAGCGCACATCAGCCTGATATTTTTGCTGTTCCTGCACCACAGGCCGATCAGAAACCTGCGGCACGCCCACATCCCACAGGGCATCACCCGGCGTCCATGTATAGGCGTCCGACACGATGGCGATCACCGTTGTGCGGTCAGTTGTTTTGGCCCAGTCCATGGCGTGTTCCAGTTCTGCGAGGCTTGTGACCTTGCGTGCCATGGCCCCCATGGATTCAGCGTGCTTCACAAAATCCACACTGAACGGCGGAATGGCTGTCTTGCAGTCCTTCAGCAGATTGTTGAAGCCGGGGGTTCCCTTGAACTGCTGCAGGCGGCTGATCACGGCATAGCCACCATTGTCGCAGACGATGATGATCAGCTTGTGCCCGGTGAGTACGCTTGAATAGATATCGGAATTCATCAGCATATATGAACCATCACCGACCATGACGATGACCTCGCGCGAGGGATCTGCCATCTTCGCACCCCAGCCACCGGCAATTTCATAGCCCATGCAGGAGAAGCCGAATTCAAGATCATAGGAATTTGTGGTTTTGCAGCGCCAGTTCTTCATGGTCTCACCGGGCAGTCCACCTGCAGCTGTCAACATGTAATCGCGGGGCCCGGCTTTCTTGTTCACAACACCCACAACCTGCGCATAGGTTGGCACCGGTGCATTGGTTGGCATCTGGTAGCCATCAAGGGCCACGTTCCATTCGGCCATAAGTGATTTAGCTTTCTTGGTCCAGGCCGCATCAACCTTCCAGCCATTGAGAGCCTCAGCCAATTCTTCCATCGTCGCCTTGGCATCGCCGACAACGGCAAGGGCCCGGTGTTTTGTTGCGTCCCAACGGGCGGCATTGATAGAGATAAATTTTGCCTCGTGGTCGAACAGCGTCCAAGAGCCCGTGGTGAAATCCATCAGGCGTGTGCCAATGGCAACGATGACATCGGCCTCCGCACCCAGCGCATTGGCGGAGGTAGAGCCGACAATTCCGATGGGGCCTGCATAGGCTGGGTGGTCATGCGGTACCGTGCTTTTTCCTGCGATTGTTTCAGCGATGGGGATGCCGTGCTCCAATGCGAACTGGGCGACAATGTCTTCAGCACCTGAATAGCGCGTGCCACCGCCCGCGATGATCAACGGACGCTTGGCGCCTTTGAGCAATGCTATGGCTTCGTCCACACGTTTCTTGTCTGGCCTTGCACGCGGAATTTCATGCACGGTTTTCTCAAAGAATTTCGCCGGATAATCACAAGCCTGTTCCTGAATGTCCTGCGGCAGCGCAATGAAAGCCGGACCACAATCAGCAGGGTCCAGCATTGTGGCTACGGCTTGAGGCAGGGACGAGATAATCTGCTCCGGATGCACGATGCGGTCCCAATAGCGGGTTACAGCCTTGAAGGCATCGTTCACATTGATCGTCGGATTGCCGAAATGTTCAACCTGCTGCATCACCGGATCAGGTCTGCGGTTGACAAAGGTATCGCCAGATAAAATCAAAATTGGCAAACGGTTGGCATGCGCTACACCGGCAGCGGTCACCATGTTCGTCGCACCCGGACCAATCGACGACGTCGCAACCATGATCTGGCGGCGGCGCTTGGCCTTGGCAAAGGCAATGGCCGCCAGCGCCATGGACTGTTCATTCTGCCCGCGCCAGGTCGGGAAAGTATCTTGCACCGCTTCAAGTGCTTCCGATAAACACGTCACGTTGCCATGGCCAAAAATGCCGAAGATGCCGGGGAACAGTGGAACCTCTTCGTCGTCCACGATCGTGAACTGACGCATCAGATAGCGCACCAGTGCCTGGGCCATGGTCAATCGGATTGTAGACATGAGAAGTACTCCAAAATGCTGTTTTATTTTCCTTGGATTGGGACTAGTCAAGCGTGCGAGTCAAGTGGAGAGGTTTGAAATCATGGCTGTCGTGTTGGTTGCTGGCAAAATCCATCATGCGGGGTTGGATTTGCTTCGCTCCCGAGATGACATTTCAGTTATATACGTGGAAGCTGTGACAACTGAAGCCTATCTCCATGAACTTCCTGGTGCGGACGCCTTACTCATTAGAACCCAGCCTTTGACAGCAGTCGATATTGCAACGGCAACCAAGTTGAAAATCGTGTCGCGTCATGGTGTGGGATATGATGCGGTTGATGTTACAGCATTGAATGCGCGAAAGATTCCCTTGGCCATTGTGGGAGATGTCAACTCCCGTGCCGTGGCCGAGCACACCTTGATGCTGATGTTGACTGCCGCCCGTCGCACAATCGCTCATCACATCGCCTCGACGACCGGCAACTGGAACGAACGCAATCGTTTCGATTCAACTGAACTTGATGGCAAGACCCTGCTCGTCCTCGGTTTTGGCCGCATTGGCCGCCGTGTTGCCGAGCTCGCAAAAGCCTTCGGCATGATCATTCGCACCTATGACCCCTTTGTTACAGCAGCACAGATGGATGATGTTTACGTGTTGCGGGCAGAAAGCTTGACGTCTGACCTTGCCATGGCAGATTTCGTTACTGTCCATATGCCCGGAGGACAAAATGGCGCTATTATCGGCGCAGCTGAATTTGCGATGATGAAGCCATCTGCAATTATTGTAAATGCGGCCCGCGGCGGCTTAATTGACGAAGTTGCTTTGGATGCAGCGTTACGACAACGCAAGCTGCGGGCTGCAGCGCTGGACGTCCTGTCGACCGAGCCCCCCACAGCGAACCATCCACTTTTGACCAACCCTTACGTCACGATCAGCCCACACAATGCAGGCCTGACTGAAGAATGCGCCTTGAGGATGTCACTGTCCGCTGCGCAAAACATACTTGATGCGTTTGATGGCAAGTTGGATTCGAAACTTGTAGTCAATGCGAATGCAATTTGAGGCCTGTCCATGGCGCCATGAACCGTTTAATCGTTCAAGTTTGCGCAATACTTAAACCACGTCGGGCCGCCTGCCGCCTTCAAACGGATAGCGCTTGCGGAAATCCTCGGCAATTTCTTCAAAGGTCATCCATTCCGTGCCTTCCTTTTTATTGATGTATTTGATCAGGCGTTCCAGCATCAACAATACCTGCGGCCGACCACTCACATCGGGGTGAATGGTGAATGCAAAAACCGCATAATCCATATTGTCGTAAACCCAGTCAAACTGGTCACGCCACATTTCTTCAATGTCGCGCGGATTGACAAAGCCATGGCTGTTAGCGGCTTTCTTCATGAACATCATGGGTGGAAGGTCATCCACATACCAATTGGCACCCACTTCAACCAGATCAATTTCCTTGCCATGGATCATCGGCTTCATCCACTCCTTGGCAGTCTTCGAATAGTCTATGGTGGACCATGTATCGCCGACGCGTGCATAGAATGGTTGGAAATCACGATAGCCTTGGCTGTGGTCATATTTGAAACCGTATTTCAGCAACAGTGCCGCCGTGGAATTTGACATTTCCCACCACGGTGCCACATAGCCGCGCGGCTTGGCGCCACAAACCCGTTCAATCAAACCAACGCAATGGGCGAGCACATCTTCTTCCTGCGTCGGCGTCATGGCGATGGGGTTTTCATGCAAGTAACCATGTGCGCCAATTTCATGGCCCTCATCCGCAATTCGCTTCACTTGGTCCGGGAATGATTCAATCGAATGGCCGGGAATAAAGAAGGTCGTCTTCAACTTGTATTTCCTGAACAGATTAAGCAGCCGGATATTGCCCACTTCACTGGCAAACACGCCGCGTTGAATGTCTGACGGTGAATCCGCACCACCATAAGATCCAATCCAGCCTGCGACTGAATCAATGTCTGTACCGAATGCGCAGATGATCTTCTTTTTCTTTTTGCTTCCAGACTTGCCCATGTTCTCTCCTGTTGTTGTGGGTTCAAAGTATTATCCCCTCACCACCGCTTCCAGTGCCAGCCCCACCGAAAGCAAGTCCTGATCGCGCCCGTGCGGTGCAGAGAGCAAAAATCCCGTGGGCATGCCATCATGGTCAACGCCATTGGGTATCGAAAGCCCGCACCAATCCAGAAAATTGCCAAGCATGGTGTTGCGCAAGGTCGTGGCATTGACGCGAAAGAACTCTTCATTGTCGGCCTCAAGCGCTGCAATTGGCATCGCCACATGTGGTGTTGTGGGGCACACGACAATCGCGTCACCAATCAACTGCGCCGCAGCTGCAATCAACTGCTGACGCTGATACATGATCTCGACAAGATCAACCGCCGTCATTTTTTCGGCGAGCTTGATGCGCTGAACCACGCGCTGGTCCATGCGTGCAGAATCAGGACCATTCACACGATCCTGGTGAACATGAAGCGCTTCCGCACCCAGAATATTTCCGCGCATTGAAACAAGTTTGAGAATGGCATCAAATACCGGGAATGCGACACGACGAATTTGACCACCAGACTTTGAAATGCGGGATAGCGATGATTCAAAGTTGGCAGCGACGGCATCTTCAATGCCATCGAACATCACATTGCCAGGAACAATGAAGCTGCGGCCTTTCACGTCAGCTTTCCTCACGTCAGCTTTTTTCTGCCCGCGCAAAACCGCATAGATCAACGCACAGTCTTCAACCGTCTGCGCCAATGGTCCAAGACTGTCATAGGTCCGCGACAGCGGAAACACGCCGGCCATCGGGTAACGTCCCGTCGATGATTTGTAGCCAACAATACCGTTGAATGCAGCAGGAACCCGGATGGAGCCACCCGTGTCCGATCCGATCGCCAGCGGCAACAATCCTTTGGCCACAGCAACTGCAGAGCCCGAAGACGACCCGCCCGGCGAACGATGCACTTTGCAATCATGCGGATTGCGCGGTGTACCATAATGTGGATTGAGCCCAAGCCCTGAATAGGCAAACTCCGTCATGCCAAGTGTACAGACGGAAACCAGACCAGCCCGTGCCGCCGCTTGCACCAAAGCCGCATCAGCCAGTGCAGGCGCATTGCTTTTGAGCACCACGGAACCTGCCGTCGTCACACGGGTTTCAAGATCAAACAAATCCTTCCAGCCAACAGGAACACCGTCGACAAGGCTTGCGGGCTGCCCGGCCTTCAATCGCCGCGCTGCTGCCTTCGCCTCTTTCCGCGCACGCTCCACCAGTGTCGACGTAAAGATTGCAGGATCGTCGCACATTGCGATTTTATCCAGCACAGCTTCCGTCAGCTCAACCGCATCAAGATTGCCATTGCGCAATTTTGCGGCGAGTTGAACAACCGTTTCCACGACCTTCAAAATCCCGCCGCCGAACCTGATGGGCGCCGATTATCATTGGCCCCATAGAGCCGCCCGGGAACCGATTTTCCTGAAGCCGCCGCATCATTACCGGAACTTGGCGTCATGCTGGCATTCATTTGCTTTGGCGCAATGTAAATCGCCTCCGCTGCACCCCAGGGAATTTGCTCCACCACCTTGTGGCCCATCATATTCAGTACACGGACAGTATCAGGTGACAGCGCATAGGGCTCTACCGTGATCTGGTCAGGCAACCATTGGTGATGAATGCGCGGCGCATCCACCGCCTCCTGAATATTCATGCCATAGTCCACCACATTGATCAGTGTGTTCACAACAATCGTAATGATGCGCGAACCACCGGGGCTGCCCAGCACCATGATGGTCCTGCCGTCCTTGGTCACAACCGTCGGGCTCATAGAACTCAAAGGACGTTTCCCCGGTGCAATCACATTGGTCTTGCCCTGCACCAGGCCAAACAGGTTGGGCACACCTGGCTTGATGGTAAAATCATCCATCTCGTCGTTGAGCAAAAACCCGGTGTCCCCCGCAATGACACTCGCGCCAAAGAAACCATTGATGGTATAAGTCACCGACACCGCATTCCCCGCAGGATCAACAACCGAATAGTGCGTGGTCTCCATTCCCTCATGTGGCGGCGTGCCTGGTTGCACGTCCTTGGAAACCGTTGCCTTACCCTGATTGATCTGTGTACGGATTTGTTCCGCATAGGCATCCGACAATAATTTCTCCACCGGGTTCTTGACAAAATCCGGGTCCCCCAACTGGAAATTCCGATCCACATAAGTATGCCGCATCGCCTCCGCCATCAGATGCACACTGGCCGCCGAGTGATATCCCATCTGCGCAATCGGATAGCCTTTGAGAATATTCAAGATCTCGCAAATCGCCGTTCCTCCTGATGAGGGCGGTGGTGCTGAAATCAGATCATAGCCACGATAGCTGCATTTCACCGGTGCCATCTCGGCCACAGCATAATCCGCAAAATCCTGCTTCGACAAAATCCCGCCATTGGCAGCACTCGCCGCCACAATCGCGTCAGCAATCGTCCCCTTGTAAAATGCATCAGGCCCATCCTGAGCAATCTTCTGCAACGTCGTGCCCAGATTTTTCTGCACGAATGACTCACCCGCAGCCCAAGGCTTGTCGCCATTCAGAAATATCGCCGCCACGTTGGGCTGCGTCGCAAACGCCTTCGCACCAACCTTCAAAATATCAACATCACCCTGATTGAGAACAAAGCCTTCAACTGCAAACTTGATGGCAGGCGCCATCACCTGCGCACGTGTCATCGTTCCATATGTCATCAGCAGACTATCAAGCCCCATCACGGAACCCGGTACAGCAACAGCGCGATAGCCGATCAGGCTCAGGTCCTTCACAACTTCACCCTTGGCATCAAGGTACATCGCCGGCGTTGCAGCCAATGGAGCCTTCTCGCGGAAGTTCAAAAACACATCGCGACCATTCGCCAGATGCAGCGTCGCAAATCCACCGCCACCCAGATTACCACAACAGGGATTGGTCACTGCCAGCGCATATCCAACGGCCACAGCCGCATCAACAGCATTGCCACCTTGCTTCATGATCTCGACGCCCACATCAGTGGCCAGATGCTGCGACGTCACCACCATGGCCTTCTCGGCGGACACAGGCTGGGGCGACGCAGCGAAACCCGCAGTGCAGGACATTAAAGCAAAGATAGCGGCACTCAATCCGGTTTTCATCATGACAGAAAATCCTTCAGCTCATAGCGAAGCCTAAGACGCAATCTGCCTCCACGCAAACAAAAATCAAACGCTGTCTGTTGCAGATTTGTACCGGACATTTTTCCAGCGTCGCATATTTCCGCAACGAAGGACAAAAAATGCGCCACTGTGTTTTGAGCTACGCGCGCAGCTGCATCTCAGGCGACAATTCCATCTGGGCCATGGAGCTGCAAAGCAAAGACGGGCTTGAAAAGAAACAGACGATCCAGGTGACCAAGACAGGGCTGATTGTACAATGCCGCGGCAAGCTCAACCGCCTGCCAACACATCCTGAGTTTTCCATTCTTGAACGCTGGGCGCGGCAAGCGGGATTGAGCATTTCAACGCATGTCAAAGTGGCGAGCTGAGCCTTTGCACCTCACCCAAGATCAACCCTCACACAATCCACCGCAGACACTGTAAGCACACAATGAATAAATGGCCCGGTTCCGGGCTGTGATTTAACTCACAAACTGAGTTGCGAGAAAGAGCTTCGCCGCCACCATTGTCGCTGCACGTATTTCAGGCATCCGTTCAGTAACGCCAGCTTCGCTACGCCGCGCTTCCATCCAGCCAAGATATGCAAAATCTCTTAAAGCCAGAAACACATCCAGTGCTTGTTCATCCATCAACGACAGCTGGCGTTGCGAGCGGTAGCCTGAGAACAAGGACTTCTTCATCGCATCGTAATGGGGTTCTGCGCGGTTCTTCACCAGCGCCGTCGCAATATCATACATACGAAAGCCAAAGCCTGAGTCATCAAAATCAATGATGCGCAAACCTTGAGCTGTGACCAGAATATTCTGCCGCACAAAATCCGCATGAATCAAACCATAGTCAGCACCCTTGTGTTTCAGTGACTGCAGCACTGCCACCGCTTTCTGACGCGCCTGGCTTAATATTAATCGTTCATCATCAGTTAGTTCCCCGGCCTTCCAGAACGCACCCCAGAACGGTTTTTCACCGACAAAACCATCGAGATCCCATGCATGGCGCTGAAAATCGGCAGGAATTACCCACGCATCTGATGCCGCATGAAGTCTGGCCATGGCTTCACCCAGATTGAAGAAAATCGTCTGAAGTTCGGCCTTGTTGTAAGGCAGCGGATCAATAGAGTTACCAAGCGGCGTTCCATCAAGCCACGTCAGCACATCCACGAAATAGGTTTTTCCTTCAAATACAATTTCCGCAAGATATGCGTTTTCCATATTGCTCAACGGCTCTGGAACTTTCAGGCCGCAGGCAGCCAGATGCGCCATCCATGTCATTTCGGATTCAATCGCTTCTCTGCCATGATATCCCTGCCGATGTACGCGCAAGGCCGCAGCGCCCCGTGTTGTTTCCACCTTGAAGACTGAGTTTTCGCGCTGCATGAATAGTATGGGTGCCGATGTTATGCAGGACCAGTGCTTGCAGGCGCGGTTGGCGATTTCTGTGGCGCGATCAGATCTATCGGTCATTCACAAGGCCTGCAAACACTCATCAAGAGCAGACAGCATGACATCGGCATCAGCCGGGCCAAAGGGCATGGGCGGACGGATTTTCAGCACATTGTATGAGATACCATTGTTGCCCAACAACACACCTTTTTCCCGCATCAAGTTGACCACGCGCTCGGTCTCGGCAGTTGCAGGTGTTTTGGTTTTGCGGTCTGTGACCAATTCAGCGCCTATGGTCAGGCCGTGTCCACGCACATCACCGATCACAGAATGTTTTTCAGCAAGCTTCCAAAAACCACGTTTGATGTAATCGCCACTGGCCTTCGCATTGGCCATGAGCATCTCGCCTTCCATCACATCCAAAACGGCATCGGCTGCGGCACATGAAACAGGATTGCCACCAAACGTATTAAAATATCCGAATGCCTGGCGAAATTCACGCATGATATCGAATGATGTTGCAACAGCCGCAACCGGATAGCCGTTGCCCATGGGTTTGCCCATTGTCACAATATCGGGCGCAAAGCCTGCAACCTGATGGCCCCAGAATTTTTCGCCTGTGCGGCCAAAACCTGGTTGCACTTCATCGGAGATAATCACGCCACCCGCCTTGCGCACAGCCGCGATAGCCCCGTCCAGAAAACCTGAAGCCAGTTCCGGAAAACCTTCATTCACAAAAGTAGGACAGACAATCATGCCAGAAACACCGCAGCCATTTTCCTGGAGTGCCTCACAAGCGGCGTCGACCTCTTGTGTAAATGCTTTCGCATGTGATGCAGCATCTCCTCCCGTAGGCCGATAGCTGTCTGGTGCTTTAACATGGCGAATGTGTTTTCCAAATCCGCCAATCGGAGGTTTTGTGGTTGACAGCTGTGACACCGCCGACGTGTTGCCGTGATAGGTATGATTGGTGGCAATGATCCCGATTTTGCCGGACACGGCTTGCGCCATGCGCAGGGCAATGTCATTGGCCTCGCTGCCCGTACACACCATGATGGCTGAGGTAATGTCGCAGCTGAAGGTGCCCATCAGCCGTTCAACATAATTCAGAATGCCCTCATGCAGGTAACGGGTATGGGTGTTGAGCGTGGCTGCCTGCTTGCAAATGGCCTCCACCACATGCGGGTGACAATGACCCACATGCGGAACATTGTTATAGCAGTCGAGATAGCGCCTGCCTGTCGCATCAGTCAGCCAGACGCCCTTGCCGCTGACGATATGTACGGGGTCATCATAAAACAGTCGCACGTTGGGGCCGAGCAGTTTTTGGCGTCGCGCAATAAGATCAGCATTCGACATAAGTGAACTCCAGCCAGATTAAAACGGCGATGCAAAGACGACATTTACCACATCTTTGCCATCTTAAATCAAGAGCGCAACCGGACGTCTGTCGACGAAAGATTTTGCCGTGCAGTGCACAGCTTTGGTAAAGTGAATGAAGTTACTTTACGAATCCAGTGCGAAAACAACATCCTCATATGAGCAGCATGCTTGGATTGATAGTATTTAAGCAATTTCCGGCAAAGCCCGTGCTGAAGTTTCAGAAATCTCTTCACATTATAATTTTCAACTTTACAAGAACAGTCACAAAAGTGAAGTTCTCAACCATACAGGAAGGCCAATATGGCAACGTCTGCTCCACATCGACCCTATAAATATGCCGCCCGTCTGAATTCGTTCAAGAATGGCAGTGCTGCTGCATCGGAAGTGGACAACAAGTTGAAAGGTGTGTTTGGCCTGTTGGCCCGCGCTGCCAAGGTGCCTGGCCTGAATGCAGTTGATCTGAATTATCCGGACCACCTTGAAGGGGTGGAGCTGAAAGAGATGAAGCGACATCTCGATGGTCTTGGCCTGGTGGTGAATGGTTTTGCCATGCGCTATTATAGCGACCCCGGATTCAAGATCGGCGCATTCACCAATCCTGATGCAAGACTGCGGCGCTTGGCGATTGATCAGACCAAACGCGGTATCGACCAAATGCTGGAGCTTGGCGGTTCACTGATGACACTGTGGATGGGACAGGACGGCTTCGACTATTCCTTCCAAGCCGATTACGCCCGTTTATGGGACCAGACTCTGGATGCCATCAGTGAAGTGGCAGATCATGTGCCGACATCGGAAGTCAGCATTGAATACAAGCCCAATGAACCCCGCAGTTTTGCCCTAATGCCCGATATTGGCACCACACTGCTGGCGATTCACGAAATGGGACGTAAGAATGTAGGTGTCACCATCGACTTCGCACATGTTCTGTATGCGGATGAAATGCCGGCCTATGCCGTGGCCCTGGCAGCGCGCAGTTCCAAATTGTTTGGTGTCCATCTGAACGACGGTTACGCCAAGCGCGATGACGGCCTCATGGTGGGCACAGTGCACCCGGTGCAGACCATGGAACTGATCTATGTGCTGGAAGAAATCAAATACGACCGGCCGATTTATTTCGACACTTTCCCCGATACGACCGGCATGGATCCGATCGCAGAATGCAGTGCCAACATTGCAACTGTTGAAGCGATGCGAAATGTCGTCAGAAAACTGCAAGCAGACAACCGCCTCAAGACGGCCATTGCCGGACAAGATGCTGTGACCAGCAACAATGTCGTGCGTGAGGCATTTTACGGAGGACTGAGCGCAGACACAGCAAAACCCTGAGAGCAGCCGTCAGAAGTTTCGTGCGCTCTCTTTTTGAACATTCATGTCTAAACCCTTGGGAGGATAACAAGATGATTAAATTGACGAAGCGCCAGACGTTGCTCGGAGCCATTGCGGCTATGGCTTTATCGACCGCGGCTTTTGCCGACGATATGAAGCCACTGAATTCTGACATTGAAGCAGACCGCATGGACTGGTCGCAGCTCGAAGCCAAGTTCGGCCCGATGCCAAAAGTTGAAGCCGGCATGAAGGTTGGCGCAGTTGCCAAGGCCCTGACCAATGAATATTGGCGCAGCCTCGGTGAAGGTTACGTGAAGTTCGGCACAAAGGTTGGCGTAACAGTTGATCTGCAAGCTGGCCAAAATGAAAACGACCAGCTCGCCCAGTTGGCCATTGCCGAGAACATGCTGTCTCAAGGTTACAAACTGTTGCTGGTTTCTCCACAGACAGACTCTAATTTGCAGCCCGCCGTTGAAGCCGCCGAAAAGGCGGGTGTTCCGGTAATCAACGTTAACGACGCTGTTATTCCTTCTGCGAAAAACTACATTGGCAACGTGCAAAAGGACAACGGCGTGCGTGCAGCCCGCTGGTTCATTGCCAACCGCAAGGATGGGGGCAAGCTGGCCGTGATCGAAGGCATGGCTGGTGTTTATGCCGCCGTGCAACGCACAGCAGGCTTCAAGGAAACCATTGCCGCTGAAGGCAAGGGGTTTGAAGTTGTGGCCTCTGTTCCAGGCGATTGGGACCGGCAGAAGTCTTACGACGCCGCCACCAACATCATGCAGCAGAGCCCGGACATCACCGGCTTTTATTGCAACAATGATGGCATGGCGCTGGGTGTTGTCGAAGCCGTGAAGGCAGCAGGCAAGCTTGATAAAATAGCAGTGATCGGCACCGATGGTGTAAGCGATGCTTACGCCTCCATCAAGGCTGGCGAGCTGACAGCGACCGTGGACAGCTTCCCTGTGCTCACCGGTGAAGTGGCCATGGAAGTCGCACTGCGTTTGCAGGCCGGTCAAAAGCTGCCCCGTGTTGTGGCGACCCCACAAGCCTTGATCACCAAGGACAACGTGGCCCGCTACACAGGTGACGAAGCTACGGTGCGTGCTAACCTGATGGAAGACGCAAAACAATAAGCGTAACATCCGGCGCGGTGGTGGGCACTCCCTGCCGCCGCCGCG
Organism: uncultured Aestuariivirga sp.; assembly: GCA_964244855.1. GTDB lineage: Bacteria > Pseudomonadota > Alphaproteobacteria > Rhizobiales > Aestuariivirgaceae > Aestuariivirga. The sequence goes on from CAXTLE010000001.1 coordinate 22,548, forward strand.
CTGGTATTATGCTCATATCATCAGCTCCGCTTCTATGGTTGGGCTGATTTTTCATGGAAGATCAATGTCTGACAGACCTCCCAAAACAGCAATTGTCCTGAACAATGTTTCCAAAGGTTTTCCGGGTGTGCAAGCGCTGGAAAATGTGGGCTTTGCTGTGGCAGCAGGGGAGGTGCGCGCTCTTTTGGGAGAGAACGGAGCAGGCAAGTCAACGTTGCTTAAAATACTCTCTGGCATTTATCACGCCGATACCGGCGAAATTCTGATCGGCGGCAAGCCCGTTGAACTGCGCAATCCAAAAGCCGCAAGGCTTGCAGGCGTCGCCCTCATTCACCAGGAACTGCAACAGGTGCCGGAACTCGATGTGGCCCAGAACATGTTTCTCGGCAATCCGATCACCAGATTAGGCGTGTTCTCCGATCGCGCTGCCATGCAGCAACGCGCCCGTGAATTGCTGGCTCAACTCGATCCCACAATTGATGTGCGCGCCAAAATAAAAACCCTGCGAGTGGCTCAGCGCCAAATCGTGGAAATTGCAAAGGCCTTGCTGGGAGACGCCCGCATCATCGCCATGGACGAGCCGACTTCGAGCCTGACGCCTGTCGAGTTTGAAAAACTCGTGGACGTGATTGACCGTTTGAAAGCCGATGGCGTGGCTGTGATTTACGTCTCCCACAAATTGGACGAAGTGTTTCGCGTTGCGTCACACGCAACAGTGCTCAGGGACGGAAAGTTGGTCGCCGATGTGGACCTTGCCAACACCTCTGAAGATGCGCTGGTCAATATGATGGTCGGCCGCAGCCTCGATATTCCACCGCATCAAAGCCATATGCAGGACACCGTGGTTTTATCGGTCGATGATTTGGGTCGTGACAGCCATGTTCGAAATGTGTCGTTGCAACTGCGCAAGGGCGAAGTTCTCGGCATCGCAGGCCTTGTGGGATCCGGGCGCACTGAACTGGTGAAGCTTCTCGCGGGCGTCGACCGGCCGACAACAGGCACGATCATTTTGAACGGCAAACCCATAATCTTTGCCAATCCACGCGAAGCCATTGCTGCGGGCATTGCACTCTTGCCTGAAGACCGCAAGAAAGAGGGCATCATTCCACTGAGGTCCGTCGCCATCAACGCGGCCTTGCCGAGTTACCGGAAACTCACATCGGTTGGCTTCATCAAGACAGCGCAATTGGCCAAGCGCGTGAATGAACTTGCACAAAACGTAAATCTGCGTCCGCACGACATTGAACGCGCCATTCGCCTGTTCAGCGGTGGCAATCAGCAGAAAGCCATTCTATGTCGCTGGCTCATGGCAGGTTCGGATATTCTCGTCTTCGATGAACCCACACGCGGAATTGATGTTGGTGCCAAGGGCGAGATTTACAAATTGATTGAGTCGCTCGCCGCTGCGGGTCGTGCCATCATTGTGGTGTCGTCTGAATTGCCGGAAATCCTGCGTCTGTCAGACAATGTCATTGTCATGCGCAACGGGGCCATGGCAGGACGCCTTGCCCGCAAAGACTTAACCGAAGAAGCTGTCATGAGCCTTGCCATCATCGGCAAGCAGGCGGCGTGAACAGCTATGGGAAGCAGAACATGAAAATCAGCTGGCGTGACATGGGCACCCTTGTAGGACTCATCATCATGGTCGTGGTGTTTTCGAGCCTTTCCCACGTGTTTTTGACAGAGCGCAATATCGTCAACATCCTGCAGCAATCCAGCATCAACGCCTGCATTGCCATAGGTATGACCCTTGTCATTATCAGCGGCGGCATTGATCTCTCGGTGGGCCCGGTCGCGGCCTTGGCGGCGGTGATCAGCGCCAGTTTGCTGATGGCAGGATTTCCGGTGCCCGTGGTGCTCGCATCAGCCCTCGTTGTTGGTCTGCTCTGCGGCATGGTGAATGGTGCCTTGATTGCCTATGGCGGTTTGCAACCCTTCATCGTGACATTGGGTACTCTCAGTCTGTTTCGTGCGCTGGCCCTGATTTATACAGGCGGCAATCCGGTATTGGGCTTGCCCAATAAATTCCGCCGCCTGTTTGCATCCGAAATATTGGGCCTTCCGGTTCCTGTCATCATTGCAGGTGTCCTGGCGATTTTGGCAACAGTGGTCTTGAAGAAAACCCCGCTTGGCGAATACATACTGGCCGTTGGAGGCAACGAGGAAGCGGCCCGTGTGAGCGGCGTTCCCATCGAACGCACCAAGGTCATCACCTACATGATTTCGGGGGGACTGGCTTCGTTGGCCGCTGTCATTCTCATGGCGAGACTCGGTGCTGCAGAACCCATTCTGGGAAATCTTTGGGAGCTGGAAGCGATCGCTGCCGCCGCAATTGGTGGCGCATCGCTGATGGGTGGCAAGGGTTCCATTTTTGGCACCATTCTCGGTGCGGTAGTTCTGGGGGCGATGCGCAATGGTTTGACGCTTCTGAATGTACAGGCCTTCTACCAGCTTCTGGCAACCGGCATCATCATCATCCTGGCCATGCTGATAGACCGGCTCGCACGCGGCAAAGGATAACGCGTTTGAACCTCGATCCACGCACCGTCGGTCCCCGCATTCGCATGCTCCTGCCAGAATTGACGGCAAGTGAAGCGCGGGTCGCGGAATTGATGTTGCGCAGTCTTTCGGGGGATCTTTTGCCTTTGAAACAAGTGGCCGCTGATGCCTTTGTTTCCGAGGCCATGGTCGTAAAGACTGCAAAACGCCTGGGTTTTGCGGGCTTCAGGGAATTGCGCGCAGCACTGACTGCATACAAACAGCAACCCAATGTCGATCTGCATGAAGACCTCGGTGAACATGACAGCGCTGAAATCATTGTGCAGAAAGTCTTCCGAACCGCCATCCAGGCCCTTGAAGAGACGCTTGCCATTCTCGATATGCATGGTTTCCGACGCGCAGCCGATTTGATTCATGGGGCCAACCAGCTTGATTTTTATGGTCTGGGCGGATCAGCCCAGATCGCCCGCGACGTGGCACACAAGTTCCTGCGCATCGGCATTCGGGCCTCGGTCTATGACGACACCCACATGATGGCCATGTCGGCGGCCTTGCTGCAGCCGGGAGACGTGGTCGTGGCCTTCTCCCATTCAGGCCGCACAACGGGCGTACTTGAAGCCACCCAACTCGCAAGGGGAAAGGGCAGCAGCGTGATTGCACTTACCAATTACGAATCATCACCCTTGGCTGAACATTCGGACGTAGTGCTATGTTCAACGGCACTGGGCTCACCCCTCACCAGCGAAAACGCTGCCGCTCGCATTGCGCAACTCAACATCATGGACGCCATCTTCATGGCGGTGGCGCAAAAAAGCTATAGTGCTGCCGAAGAAAACCTGTCCCGCACCATGTCGGCGGTTATGACCAAGCGTCGCGAATAGCAAGTCAGGTATTGAATATGGACAGCAAGTCCGGAACTGTACGGAGTCTGGCCGGAATGTGCAAATCAAGGCAATAGTACGCCGGTAAAATTTGGTCTAGACTGAGCCTCCCCGCGTTTGGAGAACCTGCCCAATGAACTTGCGCCTTCCAGCACTTAAATTCATTGCACTCGTGTTTTCCGCGCTGGCTTTAACGGCGGCTGATGTCGCTGCCCAGGAAAACCAAGCCAACCTCCATATCCTGCGCATCACGCCGGAAGGTGATGATGTTCCGGCCGAAAAGCAGATTGTCATCACCTTTGACCGTGATGTTGTGCCGATTGGGCGGATGGAGCGTAGCGCTGCTGAAATCCCTGTGACAGTTTCGCCTGCGCTGAAATGTGACTGGCGCTGGATCAATACATCGGCACTGGCCTGCAACTTGCCCGATGCGGCTCCACTGCAACAGGCAACGCGTTACACCTTGGACATTGTACCCGGCATCAAGGCTGAAAATGGTGCAACACTGGCGGAAACCTATCACCATACATTCCTCACGGAACGCCCGGCGATTTATGATTACGGCTTCAACCAGTGGCGTTCACCGTCGCTTCCCGTGCTGCGGCTGGTGTTCAATCAGTCGGTGACAAGTCAATCGGTCGCCGATCATATTTATTTCAGCGTGGCAGATCAGGCTGGCAGCCGCATTGTCGCCAAGGTGAGCCCCGATCCTGAAGACCGGGTGTTGCCGGATGTTCTGCCGCTTCCGGGCGGCAGCGGTGGCGCTGTTGTTGTGGGTGAACAGCCTGCGCAGAAAAGTGATGATAAGTTGCAGACCAAGAACGGCGTTGAAGCGCGCCGCATCTGGCTGGTTGAGCCGCCCAGTGAACTAGCGCTGGATGCATCCATCATCTTGAAACAGGAACCCGGTTTGATTTCCGCTTCCGGTCCAGAAGCCAGTGCTACGGTTTCGGATGTTGTGCAATTCAATACCTTTCCCGCCTTTGAATTTCTCGGCGTGAAATGCACTGACAATGCCGGAAATGACGTGAAGTTTGCGGCGGGTGCGGCAACCACAGGCTTGTGCAATCCGATGCAGCCAGCCTATTTGTCTTTCAGTGCGCCGGTAGAGCGTGAAGCACTGGGCGACAGCCTGGTTTTCAATCCGCCGATCAATGGCTGGAAACAGGTTGCGTCAGCTGATGAAGAAGAGTCGGATTCCGAAAGCACGCCTGCTTCTGGTCAAATAGGTATCCAATATACACAAGCCCATGAAGCGGGTCGGACCTATGATATTTATCTGCCGAGCCCCTTAAAAGCCGCAACGACTTACAGCATCAGCTCCGGAACAGTTCCCGCCAAAGATATTTTTGGCCGTAGTTTGACGAAACCCATCGCGCAAAGCTTTGCACTCGATCACCGCAAACCCAATTTCGTGCTCGACTATTCGGATGCCGTGCTGGAGAAAAACGTCGACAGTGAGATTCCGCTTTATGTGAACAACCTGCAGAATTTCACGTTTGACTATCGCAGACTGACGCCAAAAGGCAGCGATGAAGGCCACAGTGTCAGCACAACGGTTCCGGTCGCGCAGGACATTCAATTTGCCATGCCACTGGGTGTGCGCGCCATGCTGGATGGTGGCACGGGTGCTGTGTATGGTGCACTGAAAACCACACCCGGTGTGAACCCGGAAAATCCGCCTCATCTTTTCGCGCAGGTAACCCCGTTCCAGGTTCACTTGAAACTTGGACATTTCAACACACTAGCATGGGTCACCGACATGACCACGGGTGCGCCCGTTGCGGGGGCCAAGGTCAGCCTGTTCAAAGACACCATGGCGACAATCCATGCCTCAACTGATGTGACATCGGTGAGCGTGACAGATGCAAGTGGTCTTGCAACACTGCCCGGCACTGATGCACTCGATCCTGATCTTTCCCTCACCACAGCCTATGGCGATGACAAGACGCGTTATTTCCTGCGCGTGGACAAGGATGGCGATATGGCATTGTTGCCGGTGTCACAGTCCTTTACCATCGACAATTACCGCTCGTCCGGCAGTGAATCTGTTTACCCCACCAACCGCGAGCGTTACGGCCACATGCGGAGCTGGGGCACCACGGCGCAAGGCATCTATCGGGCGGGTGACAAGATCCAGTACAAGATCTATGTGCGCGACCAGAGCACTGATGCTTTCATACCGCCGCCTACGAAAGGCTATCGCCTCAAGGTCATCGACCCGATGGGCAAGGTTGTGCACGATGTTGACAACGTGGAATTGTCGGCCTTCGGCGGTACCAGCGGCGAATTCACGGTGCCGAAAGAAGGTGCCGTGGGTTGGTACAAGTTCAAGCTGATCGCGAAATTTGCAAAAGCCACACCTTATGATCCTGCCGAAGAAGAGGAAGTGCCGGACGAAGCCACCGACGAGAGCAGCACGGAACCAGCTCCAGCTGATGACAGCGTTGGCAAGAAATCCTGGATTGCCATGCGCGTGCTGGTCAGCGATTTCACGCCGTCTCCTTTCAAGGTGTCGAACCAGTTGAACGGCGATTTGTTCCGCAGTGGAGACGAGGTCGAAGTGACGACCCATGCCGAGCTGTTTTCGGGCGGCGCTTACACCGACGCCGCGGCCCGCATTACCGCCATTCTGGATGCGGCAACTTTTTCATCGACTGATCCTGTGGTGAAAGATTTCTCTTTTGACAGCTACAGCGATGAAACCACGACCCAACAGATTTTCCAGAAAATTGACGCCGTCAATAACAAGGGCGAACTGGCACTGAACTTCACCACGGGTACGCCCGCAATTGTTTATGGAAAACTGTTGGTGGAAAGTGCGGTTGCGGATGATCGCGGCAAATATGTCACCTCGCAGGCCCATGCGGATTTTCTGGGCGTAGACCGTCTGGTCGGACTTTACAGCAAGGACTGGTTGTTGACCGTCGGCAAACCCGCGGACATTCAATATGTTGTGGTGGATGAACGCGGCAAGCCAATCGCAGGAACCGCCGTTGCTGTGAAACTGGAACATGAGGTCACGAAGTCTGCGCGGGTCAAAGGGGCTGGCAATGCTTACCTCACAGAATATCACACTGAATGGGAAGCGGCAGGCGCTTGCGCCGGACTTTCCGAAGCAGCACCTCTCACCTGCACGTTCACGCCGCAGAAATCCGGCAGCTATCGCGCCGTGGCTGCCATCAGGGACAGCAAGGGCACCCGCCACGCAACCACCCTTAGCACTTACGCCACAGGCAGCGATTATGTGATGTGGGACAATGGCAGCGACAGCAGCCTCGACATCATTCCGCAAAGCACCAGTTACAAAGTGGGGGACACGGCGCGCTACCTGGTGAAGAATCCCTACCCCGGCGCAAAGGCATTGATCACCATTGAGCGATTTGGTGTGCTTGATCATTTCGTGCAAACGCTCGACAGCTCAACGCCTATCGTGGAATTCAAGGTGAAGCCGGATTATGTACCGGGCTTCTATCTCTCGGTGGTCATTGTCTCGCCGCGCGTGGAGCAGCCCTTGGGCGAAGGTCAACTTGACCTTGGCAAGCCCACTTTCCGCATGGGCTATGTGACCGTGCCCGTGAGCGATCCGGTGAAGGAAATCGTCGTCACGGGCAAGTCCGACAAGGATGTCTACAAGCCGCGCGACAAGGTGACTGTCACGTTGCATGCCGAGCCGCGTTTCAAAGACAAAGACGAACCAATTGAATTGACGGTTGTCGCCCTGGACGAGTCAGTGTTGGCGCTCGTTACGGGCGGCACCACTTATTTCGACCCCTATCAGGGCTTTTACAAACTCGACAGTTTGGATCTGCGGAACTACAGCCTGTTGACCAGACTTGTGGGACGGCAGCGCTTTGAAAAGAAAGGTGCCAATCCCGGCGGCGACGGCGGCGTTGATGTCAGCATGCGCACGATTTTCAAATTCGTGGGCTACTGGAATCCCGGCCTCAAAACCGACAAGGATGGCAACGCCACGTTCACGTTTGAAGCGCCCGACAATCTCACGGGCTGGCGCATATTGGCCATTGCCTCCACACCAACGGATCGCTTCGGATTGGGCGGCACTTCGTTCAAAGTGAACCGGCCAACCGAAATCCGCCCCGTCATGCCCAATCAGGTAACCGAAGGCGATACTTTCGACGCCGGGTTCAGCGTCATGAACCGCACGGAAACACCGCGCACAATTGAAGTGAACATCAAAGCTGTGGGCAATATCGACATTGCAAAGACGCCTGCTGAAATGACCACAACAGTGCAGCTTGATGCTTACAAGCGCACCACTGTCTATATGCCGATTGCGGCAGCACCTGCGGCCCAGAACAAACTGGGTGGCGGGCAAGTGCAGTTTGAAGTGACGGCAGGCGATGCCAGTGATCACGATGGGCTAGTGTTTGCACTGCCTGTCAACAAGCGTCAGGGCCTTGATGTGGCGGCAACCTATGGTACGTCAACGGATGCTTCAGTTGAAACGTCCATTGCCTTCCCCAAGGACATGTTGCCGGATACGGGCAGCGTCTCTGTGGTGGTTGCACCAACCGTCATCGGCAATGTGTCCGGTGCGTTTAAATATATGGAGTTCTATCCCTACCTGTGTTGGGAACAGCGCCTGAGCAAGGCGGTGATGGCCGCCCATTTCAAGGAGCTGAAGCCATACCTGCCTGCAAAACAAAAATGGGAGGGCAGCGAAGCCTTGCCACAAGCCACACTTGATGCCGCGTCGAGCTTCCAGGCCCCCAATGGTGGCATGGCCTATTTCCGCGCGCAGGATGATTATGCTGATCCATATCTCAGCGCCTACACAGCGTTGTCCTTCAACTGGATGCGCAAGAGCGGTTACAAAGTGCCAGAAGATGTGGAGGCGAAGTTGCAGGATTATCTCCTGACGCTTCTCAAAAACGATGCCGTGCCGAGCTTCTACACGCAGACCATGACCTCAACTGTGCGGGCCGTGGCACTGGCGGCTTTGGCGGATCAGGGCAAGGTCGGGCTTGAAGATCTGGAACGCTATGCACCGCACGCCAAGGACATGTCACTGTTCGGCAAGGCGCACTTCCTGCTGGCCGCGATGAAGATCGAAGGCGGCGAAAAATATGCACCTGATGTAGCGAAGATGATTCTCGCGACGTCGAACCAGACAGGCGGAAAGTTTGTGTTCCAGGAGGTCTGGGATGACAGCTACAACCGCATTCTCGCGTCGCCCTTGCGTGAGAACTGCGCCGTGCTGGATGCCTTCGTGGCTTATGGCAAGAGTGCGACGGGTAAGCCTCTGGTCGGCGATGTGCCGTTCAAGCTGGTGCGCTCCATCACGCAAAGCCGGAAAAACCGCGATGCCTGGCCCAACACGCAGGAGAATTTATTCTGCGGCAATGCACTGATTGATTTTGCACGTGTGTATGAAGCCGACAAGGTGGATATGACCGTGAAGGCCGTGATGGATGGCAAAGCCATTGGCAGTGCGAAGTTCTCAGGGCTGCGCAATCCATCGGTCACATTGTCACGGCCCAACAAGGACGGCGATGCCGGTCGAAAGACCAGCGTGAAAATTTCACGTCAGGGCACAGGCCGCTTCTATTACGCAACACGGCTCACCTATGCCCTGCCGCTGGAACAGAGCCAACCCGCCAATGCCGGCATTGAAGTGAACCGCGAATATAGCGTTGAACGTGATGGCAAGTGGCAATTGCTGGGAAGTCCAGCCGCCATCAAACGCGGTGAATTGGTACGCGTCGACCTCTTCCTGTCGGTGCCTGCTGCGCGCAATTTCGTGGTGGTGGATGATCCGGTTCCCGGTGGACTTGAACCGGTGAACCGCGATCTTGCGACAACCTCGGAAGTCGATGCAAGGAAGGCAGAATTTGTGGCGTCGGCCGGATCGATCTGGTTCAAGTACAATGACTGGATTGATTTCGACACCAGCCGCTGGAGTTTTTATCATCAGGAATTGCGCCATGATGCAGCGCGGTTTTATTCCGACTATCTGCCGCCAGGAAATTATCATCTCTCCTATGCAGCACAGGCCATTGCCAGCGGTTCATTCAGCGCCCTGCCCACCATGGCGCAGGAAATGTATGACCCCGATGTCTATGGCAAAACCCCGGGCCTGACCTTGAATGTGGGGGCAGCAGCGCCGTTGCCCGCAGCGCAGCCGTAACATGAAGCGCCCGCGCGTCACCTTGAAACGGTTGGCTGTGGGGGCGGGCCTTGGCCTTGTTGCACTTGCCTTTGCAACAGTGCAAGCCGTGGAAACACCGCATCTCAGCCTGAGCGGCGGCGGGCGCTTTGCTGTCGTGGACAGGCAAGGTCAGCCCCTCGGTGTGTCCTATCAGAACCGCTTCAACGTGTCGGATGCAAGAGCCCTGCATGACGTGCCGGAGATTTTGCGCCATGCCATTGTGACGGCCGAAGACCGCAGGTTCTTTGCGCATAGTGGTGTGGATTGGCAGGCACGTGGAAGTGCCGTCTGGCAGAATCTGCGCGGGCTGCGCTTCGTGCGCGGTGCCAGCACCATCACCGAACAGGTGGTGCGCATTCTGCATCCGCGTCCGCGCAATGTGTGGTCACGCTGGGTTGAAGGCTTTGAGGCGCGTCTGCTTGAGCAACACGCCAGCAAGGGCGAAATTCTTGAATTCTATCTGAACCAGGTTCCCTATGCGGCCAATCGCCGGGGCGTGGCGCAGGCGGCGCGCTATTACTTCAACCGCGATTTGCAGACACTCACGAAAAAAGAAATGCTGGCGCTGGCGATTTTTCCGCGCGCACCTTCAGCGCTTGATCCACGCAAGAAGCCAGAGGCGATCAACGCACGGGTTCAATATCTGGCAGAGGCCATGGAAGCGCGTGGCGAATTGCCTGGAGGTGAAGCGGTGCGTCTGCAATCACAGCCCATCAGTGTGGAAGATGCGTCGCCACTTTTGAACGCCGGGCATTTCATCAGCTATATTCGCGAGACGATTCCCTATCGCTTGAGCGAACATGGCACACTGCAAACATCATTGGATGGCGCGTTGCAACAACAGGTGCAAACCCTGCTCGATGAACGGGTAAAAACCCTGAAGCGCAAGAATGTTCATAATGGTGCGGCGCTTGTGGTCGATCATCGCAGCGGTGAAATCCTTGCCTGGGTTGTGGCGGGTGCGGCAGCCAAGGTTCAAACCCCCGGCAGCGCTATCGACGCTGTGCGCACACCGCGCCAGCCCGGTTCTTCCATGAAGCCGTTTCTTTATGCACTCGCCCTCGAGCAGGGCTGGTCGCCCGCCACGGAGCTGGATGACGCGCCGATGGCCGAAGCCATTGGCACCGGATTGCACGACTTCAACAATTACAGCCACACCTTCTACGGCAAGATTGCGTTGCGCGAAGCCTTGGGCAATTCCCTCAATATTCCGGCCCTCGAAACCATCGCCTTCGTAACACCCGAACGTTATCTCGACACGCTGCATGAGCTGGGGTTTTCGAGCCTGACGCAGCCTGCCCAATTTTATAAGGACGGGCTGGCATTGGGCAATGGCGAAGTCTCGCTATTGGAAATGGTGCGAGGCTTCAGTGTACTTGCAAACCATGGCCAGCTGCGCCCGCTGACGCCACTTTCACAAGCGTCCTATGACCGCGAAAGCAAACTGGTCATCTCAGGCGAAGCCGCATCGCTCATCGGCAACATCCTCTCCGATCCCTTTGCCCGCAGGCGCGAATTTGGTGCAGGCAGTGTGCTTAACCTGCCCACCCAAACAGCAGTGAAAACCGGAACCTCCACCGACTACCGCGACGCCTGGGTGCTGGGCTATGACGCGCATTACACGGTGGGCGTCTGGCTCGGCAATCTCGACCAGATGCCTATGGATGGCGTGACGGGCTCCACCGGACCAGCACTGGTCCTTCGCAGCATCTTTGCGGAACTGGAAGGCAGGCAACAGCCGCAACCCCTGTGGCTCAGTCCGCGCCTGCAACTCCGTGACGTTTGCAGTGGGCCTGAAGAGACCGGAAATTGTTATCCGCACACGGAGTATTTCATGCCGGACTCTGTGACTCCAAAACCAGTGCAACCCGCAAAGCAAGCCGTACTGGATGTGATCCGCCCAAGCGAAGGCTTGCAACTCGCCTATGATCCCCGCGTACCCAGGAATTTACAGGCCTTTGAATTTGTGGCCAGTGGCCTGTCAACAGGAAATAAAATTGAATGGGTGTTGAACGGCAAGCAACTCAACACCACTACAACCGGCCGATACCTGTGGCCAGTCGAGCGCGGCTCTTATACTTTGCTGGCACAAGAACTTGGCCAAACCGGAAACATCATGTCTGCCAAGACGGTGCATTTTAACGTCAAATAATTGGGGTCGCCGTTGGCAATGCCGCTCAAATGGCATGCGCGTCGCCGAACAGGTTGCGGTGCACATTGACCAGGTGCGTCTTCATCTTTTCTGAAGCAAGTTCAGGGTTCCTTGCGTACAATGCCTGCACAATTGCTTCATGATCTTCGCAATATCCACGCCGTCGCGCTTCGCTATAGCGGCGGCGTTTCATTTCAATCCAGGCAGACTGGTTGCGAATGACGCGTAAAATGTCGTGGAGGCTGAGCAGCAGTTCATTTCGTGTCGCTGCAAATATGCGCACGTGAAACTCAGCGTCGAGTTTTTCAAAGCTGGCAGGATCGGTCTCGCGAGTTGCGTCAACATGCGCCTCGCGGATGTGGGCAAGGTCAGCAGTCGTCGCGTTGACAGCAGCTGCGGCCGCAGCGTGCGGTTCCACCATGAGGCGTGCTGCCATCACATCAACCGGGCTTGTGCCTGATATGCGCTGCAACAGGCCAAGCATTTCGTCAGTCTCGGCCTGTTTGAGATCAAGTTTCCCTGATGTGGTTTTCATTTTCATTGGCTGTGCTCATTCACCAAAGTAGTTCCGTCGCCGTGCAGAGAGGTGATTGCGCATGGCCTCACTGGCTGCTGCTGCATTGCGAGATTTCAGGGCTCGCATGATCTGCGCATGTTGCCCGCAATATTCAAGACGTCGGTCTTCAGTGAAAGCGCGTTGCCGGATCGCCATCATGGGACTGCGGAACCGCACGACAACGAGAAGTCTGAAAAAATCAATCAGGAATTCATTATGTGTCGATTGGTAAATTCTCGCATGAAACTCATTGTCCCACTTTTCAAATGATTCAAGCTGAGATGATACATCGGCATGGCTGTTGGCCTCCTCAATGGCCGCGATGTCACGAGAGGTTGCGTGAATGGCAGCCGATGCCGCAACTTGTGGCTCAATGATGAGACGCAGGTTCAAAATATCGAGAGGGCTCGCACCGGAAATGCGTTCCAGTACACGACGCAACTCATCGCTGGTGCGCTGCTTGACGATGGTGCCCCGGCCCACTTCACGGCTGATCAGGTCTTCGTTTTCGAGTATGTGCAAGGCGCCGCGAACCGTGTTTCGAGCCACGCCAAATTCCTCAGCGAACACGCGTTCTGTCGGCAAGGTCTCGCCCGTGCGCCACACACCTTCTTCGATGCGCTCGCGCAGAATTATACAGATGTCAGCGGCTTTGACGCGGGCCATACGAACGTACCAGATGAATAATAGCTATACCAATATCACAATTGGTTCAGAAAAGAAGCCATTTTTGACCGAAATATTGAAAGCTGCGGGCTTGCCGACGGGGTTTAAGCTGTGCAATGATACACATAATGAACCAATGAAACAATTGGTATAGTTTGGGAGGGCTGCGTGAAAGTTGCCACGTTTCATATTGGTGGGGAGCGCCGCGTCGGCATTGTTGACGAGAAGCGGCAATCTATCGCGCCTTTTGACTTCACGGTCGAGGAAGCGCGGGGCGGACTTCTGGCGCTGATTGCACTGGAGAAAAATCCTGCAACGCTGAATCCGATACCGTTGCGCGAAGTGACGCTCGAAGCCCCCATTCCTCTCCCACGTCGCAATATATTTTGTGTGGGCAAGAACTATCACGAGCACGCCAAGGAATTTGCGTCGAGCGGTTTTGACTCGAGTGCGGCGCAGGGCACTATTCCACAGCACCCCATCATATTTTCGAAAGTGCCGGAGTGTGTGGTGGCCCATCGTGCGCCAGTCTACGTCTACAAGAACATTTCATCGGCCATCGATTATGAAGCTGAACTTGCTGTCATCATCGGCAAGGGCGGTCGTGGCATTTCCAAAAACAAGGCAATGGACCATGTCTGGGGCTACACCATCATCAATGATGTGACGGCGCGTGATCTTCAGGGAAAGCACAGCCAGTGGCTGATCGGGAAGTCACAGGACACCTTCGGCCCCATGGGCCCTTGGGCTGTGACACGTGACGGGATTGATCTCGCCAACACCCATGTGCGCTGCTGGATCAATGATGAACTCAGGCAGAACTCAAACACGGCGTCGCTGATATTTGATGTGCCAACTTTGATTGCCACATTGTCAGAGGGCATTACACTGATGCCCGGTGATATCATTGCAACAGGAACGCCAGCCGGTGTAGGTATCGGCTTCAAGCCGCCGAAATATCTGGTGCATGGCGATGTGATGAAAGTTGAAATCACTGGCATCGGCATTCTCGAAAACCAGGTGCAGGAGAAAGCGGCTTGACCACTGTTGCCACCTCAATGCTGAAAGCTGAAGTGGACGGGGAAGGTTTTCCCGTTACTTTCGTGCATGGCTTGGGTGGCACGTCAAACAGTTTTCAAATGCTGATGGGCGGACTGAATGGCTTTCGCAGCATACGGGTAGATTTACCGGGCTCTGGCCGTTCCCGCGCACCGCACGAGAAACTTGATATAGAATATATGGCACGTGCTGTAATTGATGCCGCGCAAAGCCTGGGAGCATGCCCCGGTTTTCTGGTGGGGCATTCGATGGGAACGATTGTCTGTCAACACGTCGCAGTGATAGCACCCGAAGCGGTATCAGGCTTGGTTCTTTTTGCGCCGATACTTGAGCCGGGTGACACCGCGCGGCAACGCATTCGTGATCGTGCGCAAACCGCGCGTTCACGCGGCATGTGCACGGTGGCCGATGCGGTTGTGGTGGCTGGGTTGTCATCACATACAAAATCACAACACCCGCTGGCCGCGGCCTTTGTGCGTGAAAGTCACATGCGGCAGGATTCAGAAAGTTTTGCGCTGAGTTGCGAGGCGCTGGCTTCGGCTGAAGCGGCGGACCTGCGCATGATCCGCTGCCCCGTGTTGATGATCACCGGTGATGAAGATGCCGTGGCGCCGCCAGCATCGGTTCACGCCATGGCAGAGAAAATGAAACACGCCACCGTCAAGGTGCTTGACCGCTGTGGTCACTGGACGATGATTGAAAAACCGAATGAATGTTCAAAACTGCTCTCGGAATTCCTGAGGGTAACACAACACTGAAAACAATATCCGGCAAAAAATAAAAAATCACCGGGCGACGATGGGAGACGAAAAATGGCAGACACAACAAGTTGGGGCAATGGTTCCGACAGCATCCTGTTCACCAACGTGCGCGTGCTCGACGGTACGGGTGAGTATCCCTACACCGGCGAAGTGCTGGTGCAGGGCAATCGCATCAAGAGCATCACCAAGGGTTCGTCGCGGTTTTCAACTGGATCTTCTTCGGGTGGGCAGACTGTCATTGACGGAGCAGGAGCCACTTTAATGCCCGGCATGATCGATGCGCATTTGCATCTGTCATGGAACAATGCGCCGGGCATTGACCCTATCCAGCGCATGCCACCGGAAGAACATATGTTGTGGACAGCGCAAATGGCCAAGCTTGTGATCGATGCAGGCTTTACCGCAGGGCGCGGTGCTGCTGCAGCGAAGATGCGGCTTGATGTTGTGGTGCGTGATGCCATCAATTCCGGCATGATTCCGGGGCCACGCTATCTCGCTGCTGGCCCTGAGATTACGACCGTGGGCGGCTTGGGTGATTCATCGCCGCCCCACATACCACATGAAGGCCTCAATCTCGGCATTGTGGTGTCCGGTCCTGAAGAGGTGCGCCGTACCGTCCGTATGCTGATTAAATATGGCGTGGACTCAATCAAGCTCAATCTATCGGGTGAATCCATCACCGGCATGGGTGCCGAAGAAACACCGATGTCAGAAGAAGAGGTGGCCATGGCTTGCAGTGAAGCACGCTGCCGCAACAAGGTGATTGCCGCCCATGCGCGCTCTTCAGAGTCTGTGAAACAATGTATCCGGCACGGCATTCAAAATATATTCCATGCATCATATGCAGATGAAGAAGCCTTGGACATGTTGGAAGCCGCGAAGGACAAGCACTTTGTCGCCCCGGGATTGGCGTGGCTTATTCAAACTGCGCGTGGCGCTGAGAAGTGGGGCATCAAACCCGGCTCTCCTTTGTCTCTGGAATATGAGCGCGAACTTGAAGCAGCCGTCGAAACCGCGCGAAAAATGCACAAGCGCGGCATACGTGTCTGCATCGGAGGAGACTATGGTTTTGCCTGGACGCCGCAGGGCACCAACGCCAAGGACTTTGAATATTTCGTCGATATGGTGGGCATGTCGCCGATGGAAGCGATCATGGCGGGCACCAAGTTTGGTGGCCAGATCATGGGCATGGGTGATGAACTCGGCATGTTGAAGCAAGGCTGGCTTGCTGACATGATTTTGATTGATGGCGATCCGATTTCGAACATCCGGGTGCTGCAGGACAAGTCGCGCATTCTCGCCATCATGAAGGACGGCAAGTTCCATAAGGAACCACGCATGAATGCCCAGAGCCGCAGACTGAGCGCATGAGCATCCGAGATGCCAGCACAGATATCGGCATGACCAGCCGCCAAGCATGGGGGCTGTTCAGCCTTTTGCTTGCTGCTGCGCTGTTATGGCTATTTCTGGCGGTGTGGCCTGAAGGTTTGGTGAGTTGGGTGGGGCCGAAGAAGACCTTCGTCAATGCCGTGTTCAATGGCGTGACTGTGGCGGGACTTTATTTTCTCGTGGCCAGCGGATTCACATTGGTTTTCGGCTTGATGCGAAATGTGAATCTTGCGCATGGGTCGTTGTACCTGCTCGGTGCTTATATTGGTTATTCGGTTGCAAACTGGACGGGTTATTGGTTGCTCGGTATCGCAGGCGGCATGTTGTCAATGGCAATTGCCGGTGTCTTGCTGCAATATTTTGTCTTCCGCAAACTGGAAGGTGATGACCTGCGCCAAACATTGGTGACCATCGGTATTTCCATTGTGGCTGCTGACTTGATGTTGGCGATATGGGGCGGCAACACCTATCAATTCTCGGTTCCGGAGTGGCTCGACGGAGCAGTGACAATGCCCATTATCACCGCCATCAAATCCAACGGCGATACGGTCTACATGAAGTATCCGTTCTATCGGTTAATGGTGTTGGTTACGGCCATCGTCATCGGCATCGCGCTGTGGCTGACGCTGAACCGCACCAAGATCGGAATGATGATCCGCGCAGGCGTTGACGACCGTGCCATGCTGTCTGCCTCCGGTGTGAATGTGCAGCTGATTTTCGCGGCGGTGTTTGCGATTGGAGCAGGCCTTGCCGGATTTGCGGGCGTGGTTGGTGGATCAGTATTGTCGGTCGCACCGGGCGAGGATGTGCGTTATCTCCTGGCATCACTCGTTGTTGTCATCGTTGGTGGCATGGGATCGGTTTCAGGTGCTGCCGTTGGCGCATTGCTCGTCGGTCTCGCCGAACAAATCGGACTCGTTTATTTCCCCACCTATGGCGTGGTGCTGACCTTCGTCATCATGGTCGTCGTATTGGCTATTCGTCCCCAAGGTTTGATGGGGGCGGCGCGATGAGTAGCACCGTCACCACTTACGTGCCGAATATATTCGAACGTTTTTTCCAGCAAATCGGCACAGGCACCTGGATCACCATTGCCGCACTGCTGGTCTATCCGCTGATCGTTCCAGAATTCTTCGCCTTCCAGATCGGCGGACAGGTTCTCATTCTCGGCATGATCGGCCTTTCGCTTATGGTACTCGCAGGCTACGGCGGTATGGTTTCACTGGCGCAGCTGACTATCGCAGGCTTTGCCGGTTATGGCGTTGCGATATTTGGCGCCAATTCTGTTGGTGTCATGGGCTTTGGCTGGCCGTGGTGGATTGCGGCACCCTTTGCCATTCTGGTCGCGGCCGTTGCGGCCTCGCTGATCGGGCTCATCTCCGTGCGAACCTCAGGCATCTACACCATCATGATCACACTGGCGATTGCCACGGCCTTCTACTATTTCGCCAACCAGAACTACGTGCTGTTCAACGGCTTTGGCGGTTTCCGCGGCCTGCGACCGCCGACATTGTTTGGGATCTATTGGCGAGACGCATTGCCATTTTATTATCTGTGCCTCGCCATTGCGGGACTTGCCTATGGCCTCGTGCTTTATTGTGCGAAGTCTTCCTTCGGTCTGGCCCTGCAAGCGTCACGCGACAACCCGCGCCGCATGCGCGCCATTGGCTACAATGTCACTGCCATTAAGGTCTTCGCCTATTTTCTGTCAGGCCTCATCGCTGGAACGGCGGGCGTGCTTTACGTCTGGTTCAACGGCCGCATTTCTCCTGGCACCGTCAGTGTGGCTGAATCGATTGGCATTCTTGTGATCGCCGTCATCGGCGGATTGCGCCACCCGATTGGCCCGTTTCTGGGTGCTGCTGTTTATGTTTTAATGAAAACCTTTGCCATTGATCTCATCGGTGCCGAGCGTTTCAACACGCTCATTGGCCTGGTGTTCCTGATCATCGTTTTTGTTTCACCGGATGGGATTTTGGGGTTGTGGCAGCGGCTGAAGCCGCACCTCGCCCCAACGTCTCTGCGACCGTCATGATGGGGGTCGCCACTAAAATGCAAACTCAACCCTTGGGAGGAATATCATGAAATTGCATCGTCGCGCCATTCTGGCGCTTACACTCGCGACCGGACTGATTGCGCCAACACTGGCGTTCGCCGATGGCACCATCAAGATCGGCACACTCGCAACTCTTGAAGGCCCCTTCACGGTTTTGGGTCAAGACGGCATGCGTGGCGTTGAGCTTGCGATCAAGGAACACAACGGCATGGCCGGTGGCATGAAAATCGAGATCGTCAAAGGCTCGACTGACGCCTCACCAGACAGTGCCGTGAAAGCCGCACGCAAACTTGTGGAACAAGATGGCGTGCAACTTGTTGTCGGACCACTTTCCGGTGACGAAGGTTTGGCGGTCAAGGACTATGCCAAGACAAAACCCAACATCACATTCGTCAACGGTACATCAGCTGCACAAGATCTTACTTTGCGTGATCCCGTCGCAAATTACTTCCGCTTCAACACCGATGGTGCCCAGTGGATGGCGGGCTTGGGTGAATATGCTTTTACCACCAAGGGCTATAAAAAAGTCGCCGTTGTGGCGGAAGATTATTCCTTCCCCTACAGCCAGGTCTTCGGCTTCATGGCGGGCTTCTGCAAGGCGGGCGGCCACGTGCCGTCAAAGTCCTGGGTGCCGATTGGCAACAAGGATTTCTCCTCCGTCATCGCCGCTATTCCTGATGATGTCGACGCCGTCTACGTTGCCCTCGGCGGTGCGGATGCCGTCAACTTCCTCACGCAATATCAGCAAGCTGGCGGGGCTGCACCTTTGATCGGCGGCACCATCACCGTTGACCAATCGGTGCTCGGCGCTGAGGGCAAGACCAAGGACTTCCTCGTCGGCACACCATCGGCTGGTCCCGTATCGGATCAGGACAGTGGTGCGGCATGGCAGAAGTTTGTGGCTGACTACAAGGCTGCATTCGCCGATGGCTTCCCGTCACCATCACTGTTTGCGCACGGGTACTACGTCAACACCAAGGCTTTGCTGAACGCCATTGATGCTGTGGGCGGCGATGTTTCGGGTGATCAGGCGAAGCTCCGTGAAGCGCTGTCAAAAATGTCCTTCGACACACCAACGGGCAAGGTCAGCCTTGACAAGAACCGCCAGGCCATTGCTGACAATTACTTGTCGGAAGTGACCAAGGGTGACGATGGCAAACTCTATAACAAGGTGATCTCCGTCACCTCCCAGGTCAACCAGACCATGGGTCAGGACGAGGCTGCCTTCCTCGCACTTGGCGTTGCCAATCGCGACAACCCCAGCTGCCCATAACAAGCATGGCCAACCAAACTGCCACGTCCAGACTGTCTTCAACCGGCGCTTACGCGTTGGAACTTGAAGGCGTGGGCCGGCAGTTTGGTGCGCTTGTGGCCATGGAGGGCATCTCCATGAAAGTTGTGGCTGGGGAACGCCGCGCCGTGCTGGGTTCCAATGGTGCAGGCAAGACCACGTTGTTCAACACCATCACGGGAGACTTTTTACCGACTGCTGGAAATATCAAATTCTTCGGCGAAGATATTACAAACTTCCCCGTACATGAACGCATTCGCCGAGGCCTGCGCCGCACCTATCAAATCTCGCAATTGTTTGGCGGCCTTTCTGTGCGTGACAGCGTGTTCCTCGCCTGTCGCGGTGTGTCACGCGGGCGGTTCTCACTGCTGCGCCCTGCTGTTGATGACGCGACCATGGGCCAGGCAGATCGCATCATTCACGCCACGCATCTAGATCGTCTGAAAGACACTTTGATTTCCGCTTTGAGCCACGGCGAACAGCGCCAACTTGAAATTGCTTTAGCTCTTGCAGGCGCACCACGTTTTATTTTGTTTGATGAGCCCGCGGCCGGATTATCGCCTGCCGAACGCAGCGGCCTCGTCGAAATCCTGAATTCACTGCCATCGCATATTGGCTACATCATCATCGAGCATGATCTCGATGTGGCGCTGAAAGTTTCGACCTATGTGACGATGATGCACAATGGCCGCATGTTCAAGGAAGGCACACCTGAAGAGATCGAAAACGATCCCCAGGTACAGGCGATTTACCTTGGAGGTGGCCATGGTTGATAAGCCGATCCTCCAGATCAACGAGCTTCACGTCTACTACGGCGAGTCCCATGCGTTGCAAGGCGTTTCGCTTGCGTTGGAAAAAGGTATTCTCTCCGTTGTTGGTCGCAACGGCATGGGCAAGTCCACGCTTTGCAACGCCATCGTTGGTTTGCGCCGTGCCCGCGGTGGCAGCATCCGTTTTGATGGCCGTGAAATTTCAGCATTGGTCCCGCACGAGATCAATCGCTTGGGCATTGGCTATGTGCCGCAGGGCCGTCGGGTTTGGCCAAGTCTGACGGTTGATGAAACATTGCAACTTGGTCTGCATGGCGCGAAGGACGGTGGCGGCTGGACTCTCGAACGGGTCTACAGCGTGTTCCCGCGATTGGCTGAACGCAAAAACAATGGCGGCGCGCAATTGTCTGGCGGTGAACAGCAGATGCTGGCGATATCCCGCGCCCTGTTGTCCAATCCCAAACTGCTGGTGATGGATGAACCCACCGAAGGCCTGGCCCCTGTCATTGTGGATCAGGTGCGCGATCTGTTGATCCGCATTGCACGGGAGGAAAATGTTTCGATTCTTGTGATCGAACAGAATATCGGTGTGGCCACTTCGGTTTCTGATCAAGTTGCAATCATGGTCAATGGCCGCATCAACCGCGTGATGGTGTCATCAGCTCTTGCGGCGGATCGAGATTTGCAACAGCGCTTGCTCGGCGTTGGCCGCCATACGGATGAGGATGTGCTGCCGCCTCCGGAGTCCGGCGAAACCACACGAGAACGTGTTGCACAGGTTTATAAAATCGAAAGAGCAGGAACCGATGGTCCGCGTTCGGACTCTGGCGCTGAAACCTATGTCGCCAACCCGACGACGCCGAACCGTTGGGGTGTGTCATTGGGCAGTCCTGCAGCACCACAGGTTCCAACTCAAACCGAAACTGAAAAAGTCTTCGCCATTCCCTTTGCCGAGCGCATTGGCCGCATAGCACTTGTCGTTGGCACCTATGACACCAAGGGCGAGGAGTTGCGCTTCATCCGCGACAAGCTGCGCGCCCTTGGCATTCCGGCAAAGACGGTTGATCTCTCAACCTCCGGCAAACCGTCGATGGCCGATGTCAGCCCCATGCAAGTTGCGTCGATGCATAGTGGTGGTGCAACTGCTGTGTTCGGCACTGATCGCGGTCAGTCCGTCTCCGCCATGGCTGAAGCCTTTGCCCGCTGGATCGAGCGGGAACGCGGCATTGGCGGAATCATTTCTGCAGGCGGCTCAGGCGGCACCACGCTCGCCACAGCAGGCATGCGGAAACTGCCCGTGGGCATTCCGAAGGTCATGGTCTCGACTGTCGCTTCAGGGGAAGTGGGTCACTATGTCGGGCCTTCTGACATCATGATGATGTATTCCGTGGCTGACGTGCAAGGCATCAACCCCATCAGTGAACAGGTGCTGTCGAACGCGGCACATGCGCTTGCGGGAATGATCGCAGGCATGCCGGATGCAGCAGCACGGGAAGCGAAACGCAAGAATGCCAGACCTGCCGTGGGACTGACGATGTTCGGTGTGACCACGCCCTGCATTCAGGCGATACAGAAAAGACTTGAAACCGATTACGACTGCATGATTTTCCATGCCACGGGCACGGGCGGTCGTTCGATGGAGAACCTCGTCGACTCCGGCCTCATCAATGCCCTGATGGATATCACCACGACGGAAGTTGCGGATATGCTGGTGGGTGGCGTGTTCGCGGCGGACGCAGATCGCTTTGGCTCCGCCATTCGCACCGGCATTCCCTATGTGGGGTCGGTGGGTGCACTCGATATGGTCAATTTCGGACCACGCGCAACCGTGCCCGAGAAATTCAAGTCACGCAAATTTGTCATCCACAATCCGAATGTCACGTTGATGCGCACCACGCGCGATGAAAATCGCGCCATGGGCCAATGGATTGCCGAGCGTCTGAATCTGATGGAGGGGCCAGTTCGTTTTCTGTTGCCAGAAGGTGGCGTGTCACTGCTCGATGCACCGGGCAAAGCCTTTCACGATCCGGAAGCCGACAACGCGCTTTTCGAAGCCATCGAAAAAACCTTGCGCCCCACCAGTCGTCGCAGTGTCAGTCGCGTGAAAGCCAATATCAATGATCCACTGTTTGTGGAGGCAGCGCTTGCAGCCTTCGCCAGTATCACACCCAAGATTTCGAGGAGAGTTTAAGTGCCCCGTTTTGAACGATCAGCCTTGATGGAAAAATTCCAGGACATGAAACACCGCCGCACTCCCATTGTTGGCGGTGGTGCTGGAACGGGTCTTTCCGCGAAATGCGAAGAAGACGGCGGTATTGATTTGATCGTGATTTACAATTCAGGCCGCTATCGCATGGCCGGTCGCGGTTCACTTGCCGGACTACTGGCTTATGGCAA
>CAXTLE010000002.1:0-39019 GCA_964244855.1 uncultured Aestuariivirga sp.
TGGCAAAGTTTAATTCCGGCAATTTTCGCAATTGCATAAGGCTCAAATGCGGGAGCAAGCGGTCCCGTCATCAAATCTTCTTCGCGCATTGGCTGGCTTGCGAACTTTGGATAGGAGCTCGTCGATCCTAAAAACATCAGCTTCCTTACGCCAATTTCATGAGACGCATGAATCAGATTTGCTTCAATCATGAGATTTTGATAAAGGAACTCTGCTGGTAGCGTGGCATTTGCGTAAATGCCTCCGACTTTGGCAGCCGCAATGATGACGACGTCAGGCTTGTTTTTAACCATCCAGTCTTCGACCGCTTTTTGCCTTGCCAAGTCGAGTTCATGCCGGTCAGCCAACAATACTTCCACATCTTCGCAGCGAAGTCTGCGAACGATGGCATTTCCAACCATGCCCCGATGCCCGGCAACAAACACACGAGCACCTTCAATGTTAAATTTTTCCATTTTGGGTATCGTCCATCACGTCCATAGCGTTATGCATGCACTAGCAATTTTTTTGCTAAATACGCTTGATCATCAATTTTTTGTTGCAGACCGTCTGTGTAGAAAATTATCTTCGAATCACTTTTTACATACCGCTTCGGATTCTACCACGCAACAGTACCATGTATTGCAGGTAAAGTTTTCTCACA
Organism: uncultured Aestuariivirga sp.; assembly: GCA_964244855.1. Taxonomy (GTDB): domain Bacteria; phylum Pseudomonadota; class Alphaproteobacteria; order Rhizobiales; family Aestuariivirgaceae; genus Aestuariivirga. The sequence continues at coordinate 644 of CAXTLE010000002.1, forward strand.
TAAGTCGACGCCTCATTCGCTGCATTCATTCCAACGTTCATTTTTTGGAAGGCGGCGATCACAGTGCGGGCAGTGACTGAAAATCACATGTGTGGCTGGAAACTGTAGCATGAAAAATGTGCCGCACTGAGGTTTGAATTGCCAGAACACAGTTAATAGAGCAGGCAAAAAAAATCAAAAAATGGAATCAAAGTTCATCCATTCCGTGAAACCGACTGAAAGCAATTTGCTGTAAATTCAAATCTGAAATTGATCGATTTGGAACCGCTACCATGACCGTACAGCAGGATCGCGAACAGTTATTTATGGAATTAATCAACCGTGATCGCATGGATCCGGCGGCAGCGGCAGCACGTTATGGCCTGGTCGATTTGAGTTCAGGGACAGGCACCACAATTACCACAGCCGCAAAACAGGTTTTGGCCTTCAATACCAATCTTTTCAATTCGGCAACCATTCATAATCAGTATCTCATTGCCAACGACCTGTTTACCCATACAGGTTCGGGAAGTTCAACACCGGTTCAGCGCATGGTAGCCGCCGGTTATGGCACTTCGGGATCATTTGGTTCAGGTGAAAATCTTGCCTGGACGGGTTCAACCGGGACCTACAACGCAAATGCGGAAGTTCTGCAACAGCATCAAAATCTGTTTCTGAGCGCTGGACACCGCACCAATATGCTGAATGGCAATTACGAAGAAATTGGCATAAGTGCAATCACCGATGCGAGCTTCCAAGGTTACAACGCGCTCGTGACCGCACAGAATTTCGGATATAAATTGTCAACTCCCGTTTTTGTGACTGGCGTAAACTATACTGACAGTGACAATAATGATTTTTACTCAATTGGCGAGAGCAATGCAGGCCGCAACGTTAGCCTTTACAGCGGTGCAACCCTTTTAGGCTCCACAACAACTTCGGTTTCCGGAGGCTACCAAATTCAAACACCTGCAAGTGGCAGTGTTGAAATTGTATTTTCGGGTGCCGGTGTTATCGGGGAGCAAGCCGCCGCTTTCACTTTGGGCAGCATCAATGCAAAGGTTGATCTGACCGACAGCAATACCATCGAAAGCAATATATCAACGACCCTCACACGTGGTGCCAATAACCTGACCTTGCTCGGAATGGAAAACATCTCCGGCACAGGAAACGCCTTGAACAACATCATCATTGGAAACAAGGGTAATAATACTCTATCCGGTGGAGACGGCACAGACACCTTGAACGGTGGCGATGGTAACGACACATTGAATGGCGGTAACGGCAACGACGCGATTGTGGGTGGCTTGGGCTCTGATACCGCACAGTTCTCCATGAACATGTCAAGCTACGTTGTAACCTATCTTGCAGCCTCGCAGACCTACACGCTTTATGGCAATGACGGCGCCGTTGATACTGTTACAGGCGTAGAGAACTTCAACTTTGCTGATGGTTTGCGCACAACAAGTCAACTTAGTATCGCCAGCTCTGCTCCAGTGCGAACAGCAAATCTTTCCGCAGTGACCCCGTCACTCAACGAGGGAAACATCGGAACCACAACCTTCACATTTGACATATCGCTAAATGCAGCGGCCTATCAAACTCTGACCGTTGCCTGGTCATCGGCGGGAGCCGGACTGCAAGCCGCAGGCGTAAGCGATTTTTCCGGACCCGTTAACGGACTTGTGACTTTTGCAGCTGGAGAAACAACTAAAACACTTCAGATAAGTGTTGTTGGCGACATGGTCTCTGAAACCAATGAAACATTCCAGGTCACCCTCACGTCACCCTCTGCTGGTCTGGCACTTGGCACAGCAACTGTGGTTGCGACAATTGTGAACGACGATGCACCTGAGTTCAATCCTGTCAATGGCACAGGTGGATTTGATAATCTCTACGGCACTTCTGGAAAAGATCACCAGTGTGGCTTTGCTGGAAACGACTTCATTTATGCCAGTGCTTCTACAGACAAAATGGACGGTGGCGCCGATTCTGATTTTGCATATTACTACTATGGCTCACAAGGCGTGACCGTGAACCTCAGTTCTGGATTGGGAACGGGTGGCGAGGCCGAAGGCGATACTTATATTGCCATCGAGAATGTCGCTGCGACAAATGCGGCCGACGTCGTCGTTGGAGATAGTGCGGCTAACGTTATATGGGGTTTCGACGGCAATGACGTCATTTATGGAAACGCTGGGGCAGACACCATCAGTGGTGGTGGCGGCGACGATACCATCATCACGGGAGCAGGAACTGATGTGGTTGACGGCGGTTCAGGCATTGACTTTGTCTATTACTATTATGGCACCGAAGGTGTGACGGTTAATCTGAGCGCAGGAACTGGGACCGGTGGTGAAGCGGAGGGCGATACCTACAGCTCGATAGAAAATATTGCCGGAACGAATAACGTAGACGTTCTTGTGGGAGATGCTTCCAACAATACAATTTGGGGCTTCGACGGAAACGATACATTATATGGCAACGCTGGAGCTGATTACCTGAGCGGCGGAGCCGGCGATGATTTTCTGCTTTCGGGTTATGGTGCCGACACCATTGATGGTGGCGCTGGCACCGATTTTCTTTACTATTATTACGGCACCGAAGGAGTGACGGTTAACCTCGCTGCAGGGCTGGGTTCCAGGGGTGAAGCAGAAGGGGATACTTTCAGTTCAATCGAAAATGTGGCTGGCACAAATTTTGTAGACGTGCTCGTGGGTGACGCATCCAACAACACGATCTGGTCCTTTGATGGTGATGACGTTATCTATGGCAACGCCGGTGACGATTACCTCAGCAGCGGTGCGGGAAATGATACAATATTGTCAGGCACCGGTGCCGATATCCTGGATGGCGGAGATGGTATCGACACTGCGTATTACTATTACGGAAGCGAGGGTATAAACGTCAATCTGGCCAGTGGCGTTGGCAGTGCCGGTGAAGCTGCGGGCGACATCTATTACGGCATCGAGAATGTAGCGGGCACCAATTCTGCCGATATTCTCATCGGAAACGACACCGCCAACACATTATGGGGATTCGACGGTATTGACAGAATAACAGGTGCCGGTGGCGACGATGTGATGGCAGGCGGCGATGGTGCAGACAGATTTGTATTTAATACTGCTTCATTTGGTTCAGATACCATCACAGACTATGTTGATGGTTTGGACAAATTGGAGATTTCGTCATCCCTCGCTCACAATTTAAGCGAGATTACCGTCACGCAGCTAAGCTCAAATTCTGTGTTATTGAACTTCGCCTCAGGAAGCGTGCAGCTTAACAGCACTCTCGGGATTTTCGTTGGAAGCGACGACTTTATCTTTATGTGAACGAGCCACCCAACTCATAAAATGAGCACCTAACCAGTCTTGACCAACTGGTAAGACCCTACTATTGCACGCTTTGGTAATAGGGGTTGCTTCGGAAAACTGTCGATGTGCGGAATTTTCTGCTGGACGCAGGGATCCTGGTCGTTTCGGCCGCTATTTTCAGTTGACGCAGGCGGACTGCCAAAGGAAAATAAATGAAACGTGCATTTCTGACTGGACTGAGCGGTCAAGACGGCTCCTACTTGGCGGAATTGCTTCTGGCAAAAGGCTACGAAGTACACGGCATCTTGCGCCGAAGTTCAGTTTTTACAAGCCAGCGAATTGATCATTTGTTTTCAAGTCCCAATTTGAAAACATACTATGGTGATCTGACAGACTCCAGCAATCTTCACAATCTGATTGCACGCATAGAACCCCATGAAATCTATAATCTCGGCGCCCAGTCACATGTCGCAGTTTCATTTGAAGTTCCGGAATATACGGCCGAAGTTGTCGCACTTGGCGCCACGCGGCTTCTGGATGCAATCAAAGACACCAAAGTCAAAACGCGACTGTACCAAGCCTCAACCTCAGAACTTTTTGGTGGTTTGCCGGGAACTGCGCCCCAATCCGAGAAAACCCCATTCTATCCAAAATCGCCCTACGGAGCAGCCAAACTTTACGCCTACTGGATGACAGTCAACTACCGAGAAGCATACGGACTTTATGCTTGCAATGGAATTCTGTTTAATCATGAATCTCCCCGACGCGGCGAGACATTTGTCACAAAGAAAATCACCCGCGCAGCTGCACGGATCAGCAAAGGCGAACAGCAAACATTGTCGCTTGGCAACCTCGATGCCAAACGCGACTGGGGTTATGCCAAAGACTATGTTGAAGCCATGTGGCTGATGCTGCAACAGGACAAACCCAAAGACTATGTGATTGCAAGCGGAAAAACCTACACCGTGAGACACTTCGTCCAGTTGGCCTTTCGTGAGATCGGCGTTGAACTCGAATGGGCAGGCACAGGTATCGACGAAACTGGTAGAGATCGCAAAACCGGCAAGATTTTAGTTCGGATCGATCCGGTGCACTTTCGACCGGCTGAAGTTGAGTTGCTGCATGGTGATCCGACCCTCGCCCACAATGATCTCGGATGGAAATCGAAAACAAGTCTGGAAGAGCTGGTTAAAATCATGGTGGCATATGACCTTGGCAACGATGACTACGGCGGTCTGGAATGATTCTTGTCACAGGCGCCACAGGCTTTCTTGGCAGGCACGTCTGCCGCAAGCTTGACAGTCGCGGTATAGCTTATTCTGCGACTTCGTTGTCTCTAGGTTGCGATTTACGAGATGCCCCGCAGGCAATCGCACTGTTTGAGAAAACCCGGCCCAAGCAAGTGTTGAATTGTGCCAGCTTTGTGGGCGGCATTCAGTTTGGCTATAAATATCCCGCAGATTTGTTTCACAACAATATGTCGATGATCGCCAACATTCTTGCAGGCGCAAAACACGTTGAAGTCAGCAGAATTGTAAATCCGATTTCCAATTGCGTTTATCCCGCTGCTCTGACCTTGTTCAAGGAAGAACAGCTTTGGGATGGCCCGCTTCACGAATCCGTCATGGTCTATGGACTTCTCAGGAAAATGTCCTGGGCGGGCGCTTGGGCCTATCAGCGTCAATATGGTCTTGATACCGTCAATCTGATTTTGTCAAACATGTATGGTCCTGATGATCATTACGAAGCTGAACGTTCACATGCTCTGGGCGCTTTGGTGAAAAAATTTGCCGATGCAAAGCGTGACAGACAGTCGGAAGTCTTCGTATGGGGTACAGGAAAGCCTGTGCGTGAATGGCTCTATGTTGAAGACGGTGCTGAAGCCATGATCCGGGCACTGGATTGCAAAGCCACCGATCAACCCGTCAACATCGGCGTGGGACAGGGTATTTCCATTGCTGAGTTGGCACATATTATTGCATCCAAAGTGGGCTACTCCGGCGACATTATATTTGACACCTCAAAGCCGGATGGAGCCGCATTCAAAACCGTGGACGGCTCCAAAGGCAAATCATTGTTGCAGGGATGGTCACCAGACACCGAACTGGCATCTGGAATTGATGCAACAATCAAATGGTACATGGCGCATTGGGAGAATTATTCATGATCGGAACAGAATACAAAGACGGTGACACCGTTATCGTCCGCCACATAACAAGAGCAGAAGCTTGGCAAAATCCACTTCAGTTCTTTTCTAAAGATGAAGAGTTCATTCAGGTTGGTTCCTGGAATTACAATAGCGGAAAGGAGCTGCTCGCCCACAAACACAACGTCGTTCCCCGCGAAGTCAACTGGACGCAAGAGGTTTTGTTCATCTGGAAGGGCTCAATCAGGGCGAAGGTCTTTAACCTCTCTTTGAAACATGTCGCAGACGTAATTGCGCAGGAAGGTGACATTCTCATCATGCTCGCGGGCGGACATGGTTATGACATACTTGAGGATGGCACTCATGTTCTTGAGGTCAAAAACGGTCCTTACGTCGGTGCCGAAGCAGATCGCGTTCGATTGACAGAAAGCGAACTTGCGGCGAGCAAGGTATAGCCCATGAAGTTCTACAGTACCGTAATGTCAAAAATTCTGGGAACTGGCCGCGTGACAGTGGATGACACAGTTTTGGCGATTTGTGCTGGGAGTCATGACCGCAACAGTCTGTTGGGTTGCGGTTTCAAAACCGTCAAATTGTCAAACGTCAACGACTTTATGGGTGCCGATGTTGCGCCCTACAGCTGGGAAAATGTCGACGCGGAAAACCTGAAATTTCCTGACAATAGTTTTGACATCGTTGTGGTTCACGGTGGTCTGCACCACTGCTACTCGCCCCATCGTGGTTTCACAGAAATGATGCGCGTGGCCCGCAAGGCAGTTGTAGTGATGGAGGCGAGAGACAGCCTAATGATGAGGGCAGGAGTACTGACTCACTTCACGCACGACTATGAGCTTGAAGCGGTAACAGGCCAATTGCACTACGGCGGCGCCGGCGGCGGACCAATGCCGAATTTTGTCTACCGCTGGACAGAAACAGAAGTCCGAAAAGTGGTTTCAAGTTTCGAACCACGTTTTAAGCCGGACATTGAATTCCATTATGGACTGTTGCTGCCCGATCAAAGACTCGAGAATTCTCCGCGTTCCATCAAGCGATTCTTGATGGGAGTGATTAAAGTTTTCGTTAAAATGATTTTTTCCATGATGCCAAAGCAGGGGAATCGCTTCGGATTTGTGGTGTGGAAAGACAAGCCGGCTTTGCAGCCATGGCTTAAGCGCAAGAATGATGAGATAATTGTCGACCAGGCCTATGTCATTAAGACGGGCCGTCACTATACTCCGCCCAAGGTGGTAAAATAGCGAAGCCCTATGCAGGAAAATCAGAAAGTTGAATGTGACGTTTGTATAGTGACGTCCATCCACGGCGATTTTGATAACCGGATTTATCAACGCCAAACCAATGCACTTTTGGACGCCGGGCTTCATGTTCACATTGTTGCACCTTGGAATTTCGGCAACAGGTCAAGGACAGATTTTACCTATTCTTCTCTGGCTTTTCCGACAACCCGCTTCAAGCGTATCGCCCACGGCTACAGGGTCTTCAAAGCCGCAAAAGCTGTTCCATCCAAGATTTTTGTCTTTCATGACAATGATTTTCTGCTTTGGGCCTACCTGTTGAAACTGGTCACCGGCAAAATCGTAGTATATGATGCTCATGAAAATATTCCTGAAGATATTCTTTATGCGAAAGCCTGGATTCCCGGCATATTACGTCCACCTATTTCATTCGCCTTTCGACGTGTTGAGGAATTCATAGTTCGACGGCTGGGCCATACCATTGTGGCAGTGGAAAGCCTTCGCAAGCGCTTTGCAGCTCTGGGTGCAAGGGCAGTATTGGTCAGAAACTTTGCAAATTTCCAGGTTTCTCCGGACTTCAGAAACGCACCGGCGATTCTTTACACGGGAGATCTTTCGCGTGACTACGGTTTCGAAAACATTCTCTCACTTGCCCGAAAACTAAAGGCACGTCAGGTGAAGTGGCCGTTGTTGATTGTCGACCGCTTCAGGATGGAGATTGATCTCAGAAAAATATTTATGTCGTCAATTGAGGCTGAGGGCCTGAATGTTAAGTTGTTGAATTCTGTTCCGGCAGAACGTATGCCTGATATTCTGTGCAAGGGTATAATTGGCCTGTCCCCCATTCCTGATTTGCCCAACAAGGCTCTGGCGCTCCCAACAAAAATATTTGAGTATTTTGCATTTGGCCTTGTAACACTGGCAAGTGACATCTCCGGAACCAGGGACATTTTGGCAGATCGAGATCTGGGTTTCCTTTTGCCAGCTGACGACATGGACCCTTGGGCTGACAAGATTGAGTGGCTAATTGAAAACCCTGATGTGATTGCGGAATACCAACGCCGGGGGCGCACAGCCTGCCGGGAGACATATAATTGGACAAGTGAGCGTGACACCCTGGTGAATTACGTCAGGGAATTGTTGTTGTTATCCTGAACGCGAATGTCTTTTGAAGAGACATAAATTGCCACAAAGTAGATCATATACGCGACCGACGTTGAAAGTGAGATCCCGGCAATTGCAAATAAAAACGGCAAATTGAATTGCTGTACTGCAGACAAAGTCAGGCCGAGTAAAACGAGAAGCGACGCGGTATAGCAATATCGCAATACAGGTCTGTTCGACAAGGTGATGACCCGACCGAGGGGAGAAACAGCAGTCTGAAAAGCTAACGCCGGAGCCATAATTGCGGCAATCGAGCCTGCTTCTCTCCAGGTTTCTCCAAAGAGCCAAGCGAACATCGTTTCCCCCAGAAAAGGCAGAGGCACACACAACAGAATTGCAAATACAATTGTCACTGAAGCAAATTTAAACACCAGCGGCGGTACAAGTTCCGGTGATGATCGGGAAACAGTTGCCAATCGACCGTAAAGAGCGTCTGCGAGTGTCCTTGCCACCAAGGCCAAAGGAACGTCCATCACGCGCTTCACAAAAAAGTACTTTCCTGCCGCTTCGGCCCCGTAAAGCCAACCTATGGCCGACATTATAATTATGGGAATACACATATCTATGACTTGCGGCGGCAAGAGTACGGTTGCAACATGTCGATAGGTCGACAACTGTCGGCGCATATCCACCCATTTCACGCTGAACAAATCACCCCAGAGTGAGATCGACGGCCTCCGCAACAAAAGTTGAGTTGCACCAGCAACCCTGCACAGCGTTTCACCCGCGACCAATCCCGCAAAGCCCATGCCAAGGAGTCCGAAAACGATATGAGTTGCGGCACGTGTCACATTGATCCACAAACTCGACTGGCCAATACCGGCCAAATCTTCATCACGCACGCGGGCACTTTGAATGACCTGCAAGGCACCCTGTGCCATCAACAATGTGCCGCCGAGCAGGGCCGCGTATAATGGCAGTTTCCCGTAGTCAAATCCGTTCCAATAGATAAGTGCTGTCGTCGCCAATACAAAAGCGACAGTGACAAAAATGCAGAACAGCGCAGAGATCAAGAACACCGCAGCGGCGTGAAATCGGTCTTTCGGTAGTGGGATTGCCTGTTCATAACCCATGGCAGACAACACGCTTGTGGCGGCCACCAATGTGAAAATCATGCCGTAATGACCAAAATCCGCAGGGGTAAAAAACCGGCTGATAACTGGCGACGCCGCCAGATATACCAATTGTCCAAGTCCCAATGAAAGTGACAGCTTAAGAATTTTTACTGCAAATGGACGTCTGTACACTTCGTCTTGAAGGCGGTTCTTGATGCTGCGCATGGTTTATAACTGCCGCAGAGCAAGTGCGACGTCAACTGCCACAAACTTCAATTTAGGGTTTTTTGCGATGGCTTAATCTGGTAGTCAGTGATTGCAGAACAGTGACGGATCAAATGACTGAAACTCACGCCGTAACGGGCAATAAATATGTGGCGCTGAATTTGGGATGTTGGCATCGCCACATACCTGGATGGATTCATGTGGACTTATGCGATATGCCGCATATAGACCACAAGACAAGCATCGATAAACTGCCAATGTTCGCGAACTGCTCGGTAGATCTGATTTATTCGAGTCACAGTTTTGAATATTTTGACCGGCAAGAGGCGATTGGTGTATTGGCGGAATGGCACCGTGTACTCAAGCCCGGCGGTACATTGCGTCTGGCGGTTCCTGACTTTGAAGCCTTGGTAAAAGTCTATCTGAAGACAGGAGAAATAGCGCGCTTACTCGGACCCCTATATGGACGAATGCAGATTGAGACAAAAACTGGTGCAAGCAACATATACCACAAAACTACCTATGATTTTACGTCACTCGCCAAACTCCTGACGGACAGCGGCTTTGCCAATGTGCGGCGATATAACTGGCAGGATACCATTCACAAGAATTATGATGATCATTCCCAAGCCTATTTTCCACACATGGATAAAGAGCACGGCATGCTTGTCAGTCTGAATATTGAGACCGACAAAATATGACAAATCGACTTCGAAGGTTTTGATCTTGAAAATTACGCTCATTACAGTTTGCTACAACGCCGGAAAGACAATTGCAGACACACTGGACTCAATAGCGCGCCAAACCCACCCTGATATTGAATACATCATCGTGGACGGGGCTTCTAAAGATGACACGCTGGATATTATTCGGCGACACAGTGTCAAGGTAGCCAGATTGGTCTCTGAGCCGGACAATGGGCTTTATGATGCCATGAACAAAGGGCTGAAAATGGCCACAGGAGAATTCATTGGTTTTCTTCACGCTGATGATGTGTTTGCAGACAATGGCGTTCTCGAATTGGTCGCCAATGTTGCAAGCGACACCAGCATCAACGTAATACTCGGTGATGTAAAATTTGTTGCAGCAAGTGATCCAACGAAAGTCGTAAGATACTACAAGGCTCAGTCGTTCACGCCAGAAAAACTGCCGCGCGGAATTATGCCACCACATCCGGGAAGTTATATCCGGAGATCCGCGTGTTTGGATGTTGGACCTTATGATCTGGACTACAAGCTTTCTGCGGATTTCGATTATTTCGTCAGGCTATTTTACGTCAAGGGTTACAAACCACATATTATTGCTTCGACTTTTGTTCATTTCAGAACCGGCGGTGCATCGTCATCCCTGGGGGCAATGTGGAAAATGTATCTTGAAGTCGTTCGATCTTGCAAAGCACACAAACTGGACTCTGGCTATTTGCGTGTGGCAACAAAGTACCCTGAAAAAGCCATGCAGTTCTTTGAACGATCGTGAAGAATGGCGACCTGAACACAAATTCGGATACTCATGCACAGGCACCAACTCCAGAACATATAACCCAATCTTGCATGGATGAAGTTACGCCCTGGAAAAATGAAAAGGTTTTAAAATGACATCAGCCCATTCTCCTATTCCGCAGTTTGCGCCGTGGTTCACCGATGACGAGGCCAATGCTGTGCACACTTACATGAAGTCCGGCGGCTGGCTGACAGAGTTCAAACAAACTGAGCAATTTGAAAAAATGATCGCCGAGTTTACTGGAGCAAAGCACTGTATCGTCACCAACAATGGTACAATCAGCCTGACTCTTGCAGCAATCGCAAGCGGTATCGTCGCCGGTGATGAAGTTATTGTGCCCAATTATACACAGATCGCGACGCCGAACTCGGTTTTGATGATCGGTGCCAACCCTGTGTTTGTTGATGTGGAGAAAAGCACATTGTGTCTCGACATCACGTTGGTCGAAAAGGCAATTACGTCGAAGACCAAAGCGATTTTTCTCGTATCGGCAAACGGTCGCTATCCGGATAGCAGCATTGCCGCATTTGAATCACTCTGCATAAAATATGGACTTATACTGCTTGAGGACAGTGCACAGTCGCTGGGCTGTTTTTATCCTGACGGTCGCCATATCGGAACTGCGGGGCTTGTTGGTAGTTTTTCTTTTTCCGTTCCAAAAATCATCACGACCGGCCAAGGCGGCGCCTTGGTCACCAACGATAGCGAAATAGCCAAACGGCTGCGTAAGTTGAAAGATTTTGGGCGTTCAGGCGGTGGCAACGATATTCACGATACCATAGGCTATAATTTCAAATTCACTGACGTGCAGGCCGCAATCGGCATTGAACAAATGAAAAAGTTGCCTGAACGTTTGTCGATGAAAAAACAGATACATCGCCTTTATTTCGATGGTCTGAAATCAGTCAAGGGCCTTCAATTATTTGAACAGGATTTGAATGTCGGTGCACCCTGGTTCATTGATGTCCTGGCAGAGCGCCGCGACGAGTTGCGAGATTATCTCACAACGCAGGGCATTGGTTCTCGTGTCATGTACCCACCCATAAACGCACAAAAGGCGTATAGCAGACCCGGTTCGTTTCCGGTGAGCGAACGTGTTGGCAGAGAAGGTTTGTGGCTTCCTTCGTCAGCACAACTCCCAGCCAAAGATGTTGAACATATATGCGCAACAATCCGTTCTTTTTATGCTTAACTGCGTTTTGCTTTCAAGTCTGTCGCGCTCCACACCAGTGAAACATCACAAAGAACTTTGGTAACCAGCCCATGCAACGCAATTTTTGGCCGCGTATCCTGTTGATTCTTTCGACATATATCTATGCGCTGTCACTCATTTATGCGCATGAAGCCTATCTCAATCCAGTTTGGGGCTACTTCGGATTTCGCTTTTCTTCCCCGACGACATTGCATTACTTAATGGGGCTTGTGCTGCTGACTGTTGCAGCATCTTCAATGCCACTCTACACAAATTCGTGTTCTTCAATGATCATGACGCTCTTTTACAGCATTGTTTTTGTGCCGACCATCACTGTGACCCTGTGCTTGCGTCCCGATTCATTGGAACGCTATTCAGTGCTTTTGATCGTCATGACCATTGGCTTTTCGATGGTGGCTGCTTTGCTCAAACAAGCACCTCTGAGGCCGGGAGGGTCTGCGGGACTGCCGTCTGACACCGCAGAAGTGGTTGTGATTATTCTTTGGATTATCATGGCTGGGGCTCTGATTTTTGCGTTCAGCGACATGATGACATTGGCAAGTTTGACTGATGTCTATGGCCAGCGATTTGCTGCCCGTGATGCGAGAATTCCCATCTTGGCTTATATTCTGGCGTATTTTTCCTACATCGTTTGCCCAACCTTGTTGGTCACCGGTTTGCTGAAAAAGCGCGTCGTGCCCATCACGCTGGGGCTGGCAGGCTTCCTGCTCGCCTACATGGTAGAGGCAGCAAGAACGGTTTTTCTGTTACCTCTGGCCATGATTCTGTTTTACGTTTCATATGCCGTAAGAGTGAAGATATTCAGGCTTTCATTTTGGTTCCCCGTCGTTTTGACTGTTCTGACGGTATTCAGCGTTCGAAACGCATTTTCCAATACTGTAGGCGAGACCCTGTCAGTCTATCTGGTATTCAGAACCCTGTGTTTGCCAGGCTTGATGCTTACCATGTATTATGACCTGTTCTCTGACGTTGGATTTACCTATTGGAGCCATATCAAAGGACTTAGTCTTTTCATCCCTGCTCCCGTCGGGCTGGAGGATGTTCCCGGATGGCCCGGTTTGGGCTTCGTCGTTGGGTCGCTGGTCTATGCCGACCCCACAAACAATTCGAACGCCAACTTGTTTGCATCAGACGGTGCTGCGGCAGCAGGCTCACTTGGAGTCATTGTGATGAGTGGATTTTTGTTGCTGTGGCTTCGCATTGTAGACAAATGCGCACTCGGTTGGGATCAACGTTTCGTCAGTCTGCTCGCAATCCCATTGGGCATAGCCTTGACGAACTCGCAATTGACGACTCTGATGACGTCCTTCGGTGGAATATTGTTGCCGGTCTTTCTCTATGTGATGAGTCCAGCCCGCAAAACGGGCCGCCGATTTCCAAAAGCATCATTTCAAGATCGCTTTATGTTTCAGAACCGACGTTAAACCTGTCGCGAGCTCAACGAAAAAACATCCATGAGGAGCACCCTTTGTCTCAATCAAGCCTGCAAGCCGAACCTGGAGAACATCGCAACATTCCCCGAACGGAATTAAAGCTGAATACCGGCACATTCGAACATCTGGCCTTGGTCAAGGCCAGCGGGTTCAGGGAGTACGATGCCCGCTGGTTGTTTGAGAAGGAAATCAATCTCGCTGGTATTCAATTGATTGGCCTATCACTTGGAACAATGCTGCGTGCGAAACATGCAAGGCCGTCAATCGTGGTCGGCCATGACTACAGAAGTTATTCTTCGGCTATAAAATTTGCGCTGACTTCGGGCCTTCTCGCCGCAGGTTGCGAAGTACATGATGTCGGCATGTGCACCACGCCCATGGCTTATCATGCGCAGTTTGCGTTAGATGTGAATGGCGTTGCAATGGTCACGGCTTCTCACAATGAAAATGGCTGGACTGGAATAAAGATGGGGATGGATCGTCCGCTGACTTTCGGTCCTGTTGAAATCAATGAATTGAAACGTCGTGTGCTCACTGGTGATTGGTCGACTTCGCATGGTGGTAAACTTGTCTTGGTCGACAATTATGAGTCCGTTTATCGCCGCAGTATGGTGCAAGAACGCACACACCCGCGCCGTCTACGCGTTGCAGCAGTTTGCGGTAACGGCACAGCTGGTGCCTTCGCACCACAAATTCTCCGCGATTTTGGTTGTGAGGTTACAGAAATCGATTGCGACCTCGATTACACGTTCCCGAACTATAATCCCAACCCCGAAGATTTGGTCATGCTGGGTGTCATGCGCAAAGCCGTAAAGGATCACGGTCTTGATCTTGCATTCGGCTTTGATGGGGATGGCGATCGATGTGGTGTAGTAGACAATGAGGGTAACGTTATCTTTTCGGACAAGCTTGGGCTGATGATTGCCCGTGACATGGCAAGCAATCACCCTGGATCACGTTTCGTCGTGGACGTGAAATCAACCGGTCTGTTCAAGGCCGATCCGGTCTTGACGCAATACGGTGCAACTGTTGACTACTGGAAAACCGGACACAGCTATATCAAGCAACGCACAACTGCAATCGGTGCAATCGCAGGATTCGAAAAGTCTGGTCACTTCTTCTTTCGCCCGCCTTTTGGTCTTGGTTATGACGACGGCATACTCTCTGCGCTTCATGTTTGCAGATTGCTGGATCACGCGCCCGATAAATCGCTTGCCGATCTTTACCGGGCGTTACCATTGAGTTTCACCACGCCGTCGATGTCGCCACACTGCGACGACGACAAGAAATATGCTGTTATGGACAGGCTGATAGAAGAAATCCAGAAAATGGCTGATGATCAGGTTTTGATCGCGGGTGGCCCCATCGTGAACGTTAACACCATAAATGGCGTGCGTTTTGAATTTGAGGACGGGAGTTGGGGTCTTGTTCGCGCCTCCTCCAATAAACCGGAATTGGTCGTTGTCTGCGAAAGCCTCAGATCCGATCAACAAATGCGCGAAATCTTTTCACACATAAAAGTGATGCTGTCGCACCACCCGGATATCGGAGAATTCAATCAGCAAATTTAGCTCTTGTTAAATTGCGGCAAGGGCATCCACCACTGACCTGCATTGCAGAACATCCAGATAGGGATGCATGGGAAGGCTCAAGACTTCTTCTGCGGCACGTTCTCCATGCGGCAAGCATGCGTTTAAGTCCGCGACAGCAGGTTGACGATTCAGCGGCAGCGGATAATGCACCATCGTGGGAATGCCCTTCTTCAGCAGTGCTGCTTGCACATGATCGCGATTTTTCACGCGAATTGTGTATTGTGCCCAAGCACTTTTGTTGTGTTGATCGATATGGGGCGTGATAATATCAAGCGCTTTTAAACCTTGGTCATAAATACCGGCAATGCGCTGACGCGCATCAATTTCATCGTCAAGAATTTCAAGTTTAGGCAGCAGAATAGCTGCCTGCAGCGTATCCAGTCTGCTGTTCATGCCAACCCGCACATGGTAGTAACGTCGCTCTTGGCCATGGCGTGCAATTTGACGGATAACACGGGCAAGTTTCTCGTCAGATGTAAAAATTGCGCCACCATCTCCGTAGCAGCCCAAGGGCTTGGTCGGAAAAAACGATGTGCATGCGATCGTGCTGAGATTACAGGATTTACGCCCTTTGTAATCCGCGCCGAAACTCTGCGCAGCATCTTCGATCACAGGAATCCCATGCTTGTCGGCTACAGCATTAATGGCGTCAAAGTCGGCGCATTGTCCATAAAGCGACACAGGTATGATGGCCTTGGTCCGAGGTGTAATCGCAGCTTCCAGCAAATTTGGATCAAGTGAGTACCGCTTCGGATCAACATCGGCATAAACCGGTCTTGCACCCATAATTGCGCTGGCTTCCGCAGTCGCAATATAGCTGAACCCCGGTGTAATCACTTCGTCATTCAACCCGACACCAAGCGACATCAATGCAATCTGCAGAGCGTCTGTTCCATTCGCTACACTGATGCAATATTTTGCGCCGCAATAAGCAGCAAGTTTGTTTTCCAACTCTTCAACTTCAGGACCTAGAATATACTGTCCATGCGACAACACGCTACCGATTCGGCTTTCGATTTTGTCACGCAGGCGGTTTTGCTGAGCTGCCAGATCGATAAATGTTATCATGGCGATTTGCTACTTCTTCTGACCGTATCACGGTCGAGCACATAGAAATCACCGCTATGCGGACAAATATATTCTCCCGATCCTTTGACAGGTAAGTCCAGGCGTTCCCCGTAGGCGCTCATCCATCCGATCTGGCGAGCCGGCACGCCAACCATCAAGGCAAAGTCTTTTACATCTTTCGTAATCACAGCACCTGCACCGATGAAGCCATACGCTCCTACATTGACACCACAGACAATTGTGCAATTGGCACCCAAACTGGCGCCTTCTTTGATCAGTGTTTTTCGATACTCTGACTTTCTGTCAACCAATGCACGCGGATTCAAAACATTGGTAAAAACCATGGAGGGTCCACAAAACACACCGCGCTCAATTTCGACATTATCGTAAATCGACACATTATTTTGAATTTTGCAGTCGTCGCCAATAACGACATGGTTTCCCACAAAAACATTTTGCCCCATAGAGACTCGCCGACCAATGCGCGCCCCTCCACAAATATGAACAAAATGCCATATTCGGCAGCCTTCACCAATCACGGCTCCCTCATCGACAAACGCCGAACTATGTACCGAGGTCGCAGTCATGTATCGCGCAGCGCAAAAGCGTGTGTCTTCTCGCCATAGCTCGCAAGTGATGCATTCCGTATTGTTGCCACAGTTGAAACAGCCACGCGATTTTCTTCCAAACCAAAGCCGCGCCCGGCAAGTATCTCTTCATAACTTCTTGTGTGTAAATCAGTGAAGCCATCTGAAAACTCAACTTGTGTTCCACTTGCGTTAAGCGCGCGATAAGTGCGCCTGCCTTTCGCACGCTCAGCCGCAGGCACGTCGTTCACATCAAGTGACAAGAACCAGCGCACGCGCGCATGTTCATATTCGAGATAGCCTGCCGCCTTGGTTGGAGTGTTCAAATGAACAATATTTTCCTGTAGCTCTCCATATATGAAATGCAGCATGTCGAAGAAATGAACGCCAATGTTGGTGGCTATGCCGCCAGACTTGCGCTCATCGCCTTTCCAGCTTTGCATATACCAGTTGCCGCGGGCCGTAATATATGTGAGCTCAACATCGTGCTTGGTATTGGCCGAAGTCTTACCTTTCACCTGATCTCGCAGCGCAATGATGGCTGGGTGCAGGCGCAGTTGTAAAATTGTGCTGACCTTGTGTCCGCTTTCACGCTCAATTTCTTGCAGGCCGGCGATGTTCCAGGGGTTGAGTACCAAAGGTTTCTCACAAATAACGTCGGCTCCGCTCCGCAAGGCAAATCGCATATGGCTATCGTGCAGATAATTGGGTGAGCAAATTGAAATATATTCTGCTTCAGTGCCGTTGCGAGCGCGACGGAGCTTGTCGAGATGACGGTCAAAACGCTCAAATTCGGTAAAAAAGTGAGCGTCTGGGAAATGGCTGTCAATAATGCCTACGGAGTCATTTGGGTCTAAGGCGGCAACCAGATCGTTTCCGGTATCCCGAATTGCCTTCATATGACGGGGTGCGATATAGCCTGCCGCACCCACCAAAGCGAACCTGCGCATTTTACCAACTATGCTTTGACAATATGTGGTTCGGGAGCACGATATTTTCCACGGCTGTCAATGATAAGTGGCGCATGTTTTCTGATCATCTCATAGTCGAATTTTGCATGGTCAGTGGTCAACACAACTGCATCGGCTTGACTTAACACCTCTGCAGTCAGTGGCACTGAACTCAAATCAAACTTGTGTTCGCGCATTTTGGGGAAAATCGGAACATGAGGGTCTGAATAACTCACCTCTGCACCCCCTTCCCGCAGCATTTCCATCAGGTGGACACCCGGTGATTCACGCATATCATCAACGTTCTTTTTGTAGGCAATACCCAGCACTATGATACGTGCATTCTTCATTGCTTTTCCGCGTTGATTGAGCGCCCAAACGATCTTGCCCAGAACATATTCTGGCATGGCCCTGTTGACTTCACCTGAAAGTTCGATGAAGCGCGTGTTCAATCCATACTCGCGCGCTTTCCACGTGAGATAGAACGGATCTATCGGGATACAATGACCGCCAAGCCCTGGGCCTGGATAATAGGCGGTGAAACCAAATGGCTTGGTGGCGGCAGCGTCGATGACTTCGAAAATATCGATGCCCATACGGTCCGCCACAATCTTCATTTCATTGACAAGACCAATGTTAACAGCGCGATGAATGTTCTCAAGGAGCTTCGTCATCTCCGCAGCCTTGGTCGAGCTCACACGCACCACCTTGTCGATTGCTGGTTGATAAAGGGCCACACCAGCCTCGAGACAGGCCGGAGTATGACCGCCCACAACTTTTGGAATCGTATTGGTGGTGAATGATAGATTACCCGGATCTTCCCGTTCCGGTGAAAACACTACAAAAACATCAACGCCGATTTTGAGGCCGCGAGCTTCCACACGCGGTACGATTTCCTCTTCCGTTGTGCCAGGATAAGTCGTGCTCTCCAGAGATATTATTTGACCCTTGCGCAAGTGAGGAGCAATCGCGTCACAGGTTTTCGTAACGTAACTCAGGTCAGGTTCACGGAATTTGTTAAGTGGTGTTGGCACACAAATGATCGCAGCATCAACTTCCTTGATACGGGAAAAATCTGAAGTCACCGACATTCCAGCTTTGATGGCCTTCTGTATCTTCGCATCTGGAATATGCTCAATGGTTGAGTGCCCACTGTTCAATGCAGTAACTTTGGCCTCATCAATGTCAAAGCCGAGGACGCGAAAACCCACTTCGGAAAAGCGCAGGCTGAGAGGTTGGCCAACATAGCCCATGCCAATTATGCCAATTAACGCCGTGCGTTGGGTCAGACGGTCGATCAGATCAGGTTCGTTTTCAGCGTGTGAGTAGTTCAAGTATCACCTTCCAACAGTGTTCAAACAGAAACATGACTTGTCTTCGAACATGTACATAATCGAGCCTATACAGCTTAAAATTATGCTGCTCAATGACATGTTTGCAGATTTTGCGCGGTTTTTCAGCCCATCAGAATGTAAGGTTTACAGGATACACTGCAAGTTCAAGCAAGCTGTCTGAGAAAATTTGCGACAGCAGGTAAAGACACAGTATCTGATAAAAATTCCGGCAAATTCACCCCTTTTTTGATTTTTACATGCACTCCAAGATTGCATATTGTACAATTAATCTTCAATTTTTTCAAGGATCGAAACTGACAATAAGCACTACTCATGACCTTTCCGCCAGGCGACGCCTGACTTGATCATGGAGTTTTCACCAACCTCATGCTGTAGACACGCTCAATTGATTTGGAGTACAACTTATTCCGGTTTGAGCAGGTGAATTTCACATGTTCTGCGAGATGGTTGGAAACACATTGAAATCTGAAGAACATGACAAGAGTACAAGAAAGTGGGGGCATGTTGTGTTCTTTGCCATTATCATGTTGCTTGCGCTACAAATTCTGAATTTTGCACAAGCAATATATGAAATTAAAGTGGGTATCAGCAATCCGTTTAGGTACATTGGCTTCTAAGATTGTCAGCTTGGTCGGCAGCGCCCTCAATCGTTATCAATGGGCGATATCCCGCAGCATTGTATTGGCCGTGTTGATCAACACCGCACTTTTGTGCCTGGTCTCCCCGGCAAATCTGTTCCATCGCTATGTAAATATAACGACATTCCCCGTCGATGCAGCCTATGTTGCGCAAAGTATTGCACGTGACTTCGCAAGTTCCGGCCCCGACATATTGTTTCTTGGTGGCTCTTCCATGCGCGATGCTGTTCCTCCGCGCCCGATTGTAGAATCAGATTTGACACAAATCTGCCGAACGAAAATTACTGCTTTTCCTGCTGCGACGTCATCACAGAGTACTGTTGATGGTTGGGCAATACTGGATGCATTGAAGGGATCTTCACCAAGACTCGTTGTTGTAGGCCTGACCTATGGCAGACTATCGACGTCCAAAAATCGTGATCCCTATAGCCTGCAGGGACAAGTTGTCGAGTTGCCGCGGTCGTCGACCGCAGAAATGATAAGCCTCGCCCATGCAGATCTGAACGACAATGCGTTTGACTTTTTCTCGCAGCTTCGCAGGTTGAACTGGTCTATTTCCATGTTGAAATCTGAGCTGCTCACGCCAGCTCCGCAAACTGCACCTGTGGTCAATATGTACGACCGTACAATTGTTCCGAACATTGTACTTTCAAGCGCAGAGAAAAAGTTTTTTGTTCAGAAGCTTTATGCAACAGAAAGTGCAAATTACCGCTCCGGTGCGCCGGAAATGACGGCGAACTGGACAAATTTCGCGGAAATCATGAGAAAACGCGGATCTGATATTGTTTTCATCTGGACTCCTCTCAGTGATGAGATGGAACCAATAACAAGAAGTTACGCATCGCTAACAGAACAAGTAATTTCACAGCTAGCAAAAACGTCTCCCGTACTGGATTTGCGTAACGCGCTGCCTTCTTCGCCAGGCAGTTTCAGGGATCCGCTCCATTTAAGCATCAAGGGGCGCGAAGAAACATGGCCCCGAATTAGGGAATTTCTTGTCGAACAAGGGGCATGTGGCATGCTCAATGGCAGATCCAGCGCCGAAACGATATCGCCTTGAGACTACTCTTCATTTTGGTTTTAGCCTCGCTTTTTACATTTGGTTTGAGTTGCCTGCATGAAAAAAAACTCACGGCCACTGAGTTTCAAATGGTGGACTTCAAGCAAACCGACAGGGGCTATCTCGGCCTGAGCAGGGAACCAGCAGAACTACCTGTCAGAATTGGCGAGGTTGACCTCAAAGCCTTGAAAGTCAATTTTTTCGGCGCTGGAGAGTTTTTGAATTTGGAAGTTGAAATTCACGCCGACGATAAAGACTTTGAAGTTGTAACTCCTGACAACCTGTCCCTATCGCTACAGGGCTGCCATTCGATGTCGCCAAACGCTTTTTCTTGTAAGGCAAGAATTCACTTTGATGCTACTTCACAATATCTGATTATCTTGTCGCACTCTGCGGTTACCATCCAGGATATCGATGTGAAAGTGCTGAATGCAAAGCGCGCCGTCCAGTCCGGCAAGATATCAGTCACCGTGGCACTCTGTTTATTCGCGCTGGTAGCACCATTGTTTTGGTTTGTTTCCGCTCGCTCCAGTCAGTTTCTCATTTGCATTCTCGCAATCATCTGGTTGGCAGCGATCAGTATTTTTCTCTGTGTCGGAGTTCTCGCTTTTTTGACGGTTTTTTATGTCATGCTGAAGGTCGCCGCAGAAAAAAATGCGCCGTTGCGCCGGCTAAGTATATTGTTGATCTCTGCTATCGGACTTCTCATTTTCATGAAGTCGGTCCTACCACATTTTGACTTTTATTTTTCATGGTCCGGCCAATGGCTCATGCTGCCGTTGGGACTTTCATATTTTATCATACGCATCATCGATTTGGCATTCAAAGCCTATACCGGCCAAATCCAGAATCTTCGGCCACTTGAATACTTCGCCTATATGTTGTTTCCGCCAACACTTGCGGCGGGGCCAATTACGACCCTGGAACAGTTCCGCAGCTCAGCAAACTTCTACGCAACACTGGAAACCAGAGTTGGCGGAATTGTACGGATTTTAATAGGGCTTGCAAAAAAAATCATGGCTGACACCATCTCCATCTATGTGGTGGCCCGCGGCCTGGAAGCAGGTTTTTACGGCCCCGAAAACAGAAGCGTGCCCTTGGTTCTGGTTGCAAGCGCAGTTGCTGTGTATCTCGACTTCTCTGCATACTCCGACCTCGCAACTGGTTCGGCGCGTTGGGCCGGTTGGAAGTTACCTGAAAATTTCAACTTTCCATTTTTGAGCCGATCAATGCGCGAGTTTTGGAAAAGCTGGCACATGTCGTTGACACAATGGATAACACGCCATGTGTTCATAAATGCAAGTCTTGAGACCCGGCGCTCACCCAAATGGATGCAGATTGTTTTACCGACTTTCGCAACAATGTTGACAATTGGCATCTGGCACGGCATGGAAACTGTCTGGCTGCTGTGGGCCATTCATCATACCATAGGGATTTTTCTGGGTGACGGTATTTTGCACCTGCGCACGTCTCTTGGCTTCGCCTCGGCAAGTCCATCTGCTAGCACTAAGTCATCTGGAGTTGCGAAGGTATTTGGCGTGCTCTTTGTTTGGTATTGGTTCTCACTCGGGCAGGCCTTCACGCTGACACTGAACGTTTCAGAAGCTCTGGAAAACTATCTGTCCTTATTGAGCTTTGGTCTGTTGTGATAGGATCAGGTGGCAGGGTGTTAAGTCGCAATCACGGAAATCTTTTTTTTGGCGCGGGCGCCGGCCGCTGTGGAACAATGGCAATTGCAAATCTGCTCAACACTGAAGCAGGCGTTACCTGTCTGCACGAAGGCAAAATAAGGACCCATGAAAGGGCTGGCGAAAAGCTTCTGCCATTCTTGACCCTTCAAAATGCCATTGCCTATACTTGTCCAGAACAGGCTGCGGATTTGCTGGAGGCATTCAGGTCGAAGATGCCGAACTTGGCCGAAGAAAGGCAATGCCTGCTTGGTGATGTTGCTTACAACTACGTGCCCTTCTTGAAGCATATTCCCACGATGTATCCTGAAGCCCGAATTTTTGTAGTCTTCAGAAATGGCACAGACTTTGTGCGCTCGGCTACTGTGTTATCGGGTGAAGATGAG
Source organism: uncultured Aestuariivirga sp. (assembly GCA_964244855.1). GTDB lineage: Bacteria > Pseudomonadota > Alphaproteobacteria > Rhizobiales > Aestuariivirgaceae > Aestuariivirga. Next base: position 23,250 of record CAXTLE010000002.1, read on the forward strand.
ACACCAATTGGGTGGCCACCCAGAGATAAGCCGCTAAGTGAAGTCGAGAGATTTGTCAGCCTCGGACGCTGGCGCCCCAAGGCGGGTGATCCTTGGGAGATTGCTTGGGATCTGGAGTTTGACCATTTTGAACGCAACGCCTGGCTTTGGGCAGAGACCAATCGCGAGATTCTCGCAGCGATCAAGACGATCCCCGAGCGGAATCTCATGGTGATTCACTTCGAGAAATTCTTCCCAAGACTTTCGGGAGCATATAGTGAACTAAGAAGCTTCCTGGGCATAGACACAGATGTTTCTGACACCACGCGCGGTCTCTTGGAAGGCCGCGCCATCAATCACCGCGAGAGCACGGCCATCGGGTCGGTTGACACCTGGAGTCATTCTATGAAAGAGCGCTTCATGCTGATTGCTGGTGATGTCATGGTCGAACTTGGCTATGGCAGATTATAGGCAAGAATCGTTGGTGAAAAAATGAAGTATCTTCCCAGGATAAAGGCGTTTTTTGAAAACGCGATTGGCGAGAACGCAGGAGCATATATAACCGAGGATGCCAATATGGAAACCGTTCCTGGTTGGGATTCTCAGTCATTTCTGTCACTTATTGTGGCAATGGAAGATGAGTTTGCTATCACTGTCAGCATGCTGGACGCCGTAGGGCTGTATTCCGTTGCTGCAATCGACAAATATCTCGAAAAGCGGTTGGGGTGAGCCATGGTCTCGTCAATCAGTGTGACTTATCAGGTGCCTGAGACACTTCGTTGGGACGAAGAGATCATCAAAGTCTTTGTCGAAACCGCTCCCTATCATTTTGGGGGTGTGAGGCCTTTGGTAAATGACCGGCTGATTTTGATATCGGGCATTCCAAGCATGCCATTGGCTGGCAGTTTGGAAGTCAAATTGGCTGAAATCGTCGCTGATATTGTGCGTGGATATCGCGATGTAAAATCAATCAAGCTTGAAGAACACCAATCATCCAGAATTTATGCCGCTAAAGACCCTTTTACATCATTGATGGCAGATCGACAAATCACCGAATCCAGTCCGGGTGTCTTCAACTATGCGGGTGATGTAGTGCCCTGCTTGAAGGCTATTGACCAGTTTTTGTCAAAGTTTGGCGAAACATTGGGGGCGGCAGAAGAGGTCTACCCCACAACGCTTCCCTCTGTGACACTGCATCGCTCGGGATATTTAAAGTCATTTCCGCACCATGCGCTTTTCGTCGCTCCTGTTCGCTTCAGCGAAAAATCTGTTAAAGCTGTTTCTGTTTTGAACTTGTCCAATGGTCAAGATGCGGCAAGGACCCTTGATCACCTCGACAATCCGTCTCTCACTCTGGCTCCCACAGTTTGCTATCACACCTTCAATGCGCATAGAGATAGATGTGTGACATCCAACAAGACGATTACCGCGCGCAGTCACTGCCACCGGTTTGAAACTCACTTTCATAGCTTGGAGCGGCTCATGACATTTCAAATGCGCGAGTTCGTATTTATTGGAACAGAGGATTTTGTTGCACGCCAACTTGAGAGCTGCCTGGAGTGGTTTCAAAACCTGCTCCGTGGCTGGAACGTTTCGTTTCAGACAGTTACGGCAAGCGACCCATTTTTCGGTAACACATCTGACAGCAAGAGACTTTTCCAGGCAGCACTGGTGTTGAAACGCGAAGTAAGACTATACGTGCCTTCAACGGATCGCTGGATTGCGGTCGCCTCATTCAACAATCACAGGGACAGCGTCGTCGACAACTTTGGCATTCATCATGAGGGTGGCCAAACAGCAAGATCAGGCTGTGTAGGTTTTGGTCTTGAGAGGCTGATGTATTGCCTTTATTGGGCGTTCGGACTAAACCTCGACGCGTGGCCCGATGATTTGAAAAAACATTGAATTCAGCCATTTTTACCGATGTATGGGTCAATCCTGCATGGGTTCCCAAGTTTGACGCCCTAACGTGCCCTGCCAAAAGCGGCACCTAAACAGATGTGAATGGCAATACCGTGAACCACCAGAAAACAGCTCAGTGTCCATTACCGCCATGGCAAAATTTCGTTTGATTTCGTTCGAAATGTTTGGCTCATGTTCCATCAGGCGATCCCATGCGACAAAAGACGTACACCCAATATTTGCCAAGGCATAAAGTGAACATCGGACGCTTCATTAATGGATGAGGATTCAAAACACTTCACAACTTACAAAAGACCGTTGCAACAGAAACTTCGGTTTGCAATTGCACTCATCTCATTGAGCATGCTTGTGAGCCTGCTATTGTTTACGATAAAGGACGTGGGGTTCGATGGCAGGAGTCTGTCGAGAATTCTTGAAAAGACGTTTCTATATTCTTTTCTGAGTATTTTAGCGGCAACCGCAATCGGATATATTTTGAATTGGCGTTTTGACAGTTATCCCCTGGCAGAAGCAACCCGCTTGTCCATTCCCGCCATGGTCAGCAGTTATGCAATTGTGATTGTAGCAAATTTTTTTCTCCGAGTTGACTATTCGCGCGGTCTTATTTTTGTAGGCTTTGTCGTCAGTGTAATCTTTTGCACTCTGTACTTTCACTTGATTGCAAAAACACGCACCAAAAAGCTGGCGTTGGTGGCAATAGGCAATTACGCCAAGGTGGCCGCGATCCCGAATATGGACTGGACGATCCTGCATGCTCCTGCGGACTTGAATTTCCACCCATCCGGTGTCGTGGTGGATCTGAACGCCGATATGTCGCCAGAGTGGGAAGCCTTTGTTTTAGACTGCGTGATGGGTGATATACCCGTGACCAATGTCAAACGTGCAGTGGAAGTTCTCACTGGTCGCGTAGAGGTGGAGCATCTCTCAGAAAATACATTTGGCTCAATGGTACCTTCAAAAACATACAGGCGAATTAAGGTCTTGGCCGATTTTGCTGTGGCCTTGTCCCTGCTTCCAGTTCTGGGAGTCATAATTACCTTCGCTGCAATTGCAATAAAACTGGAGTCGAAAGGGCCCGCATTCTTCTCTCAAAACCGTGTGGGGCGAAATAGAAAGCCTTTTGTAATTTGGAAGCTGAGAACCATGAGTGCTGCTGCTGGTCTGGGAGATGACTTCACAAGAATTGATGACCCGCGTATCACAAAGATCGGCGCGATTTTGCGGCGCTACCGTATCGATGAACTGCCCCAGATCTGGAATATCTTGAAAGGCGAAATGAGTTGGATTGGCCCCCGCCCGCTTGTTACGCAGCAGGTAGAAAGATATTTCGACACGGTGGCCTTTCATGCATACCGCCATATCGTAAATCCCGGAATCACAGGATGGGCACAGGTGCATCAAGGCAATGTTGCGGGTGTCGATGAAGAAACAATCAAGTTGAGTTACGATTTCTACTACATCAAGAATTTCTCCTTTTGGCTCGATGCTCTTGTTGTCTTCAAAACGTTTCGTACAATCATCCGGGGAGCCAACTGAAAAATGAAGTTTGATTTGGCTGAAATGAACGGGCCTGTTGCCTTTGCAGCTTTGGCAAAGCAGGATTGTCAGAAGCTATGCTAAAGTCATTTGTCAGTTTTAATCGCAGAATTGCAACGTCGCTTGAAAAATGTCTGCCAATTTTTTTTAAGGGCCAACCCTACACGCAAGAGCTTGTGGCAAGGATCAACGCTGACATTCAGCAATTGAAGCCTGCTGTCATCCTTGAGGTCGGCGGCATTGATCGACCACTGTTACGCCGCTCCCCTGGGTTCCAATATGTTGGGCTGGATATCGAGGCGCATGAAAATTGTTTCAAGGTTTATGATCAGTTCATCGTGCAATCAATAGAGGACCCGGTATCAGTACGGGCGGATATGGTAGTTTCAATCACGTTGCTGGAACATGTTCGCAACAACAGCGCTGCAGTCGGCAATATGTTCGCAGCGCTCGCAAACGGCGGGACAACACATCACTATGTGCCTTCAAAGTGGCATCCCTACGCAGTAGCTCTCAGATTGGTTGGTCCGGCTTTACAACGTCGATTGATTGCTGCTTTGCGGCCCGCAGCCGTGGACGTCACTGGCTACCCTGCATTTTTTGATCACTGCACCCCCGGACAGATGAAGGCATTGTTCAGAAGCTCTGGATTTTCGGAAATTGACGTTAAGGTCTATTATGAAGCCAGCGACTATTTTGCGTTTTTCGTTCCCGCGTTCATAGCGGTCGCTGCATTTGAAAATGTTTGCCGTCTTTTAAAGCTTGAAATTTTTGCTTCGGGCTTCGTGATCAGTGCCACAAAATAGGGTCCTTTTGCCTTGTGGCGATTTGCCAAAACTGAACAACTATCTGCTTTGGGTCGGATTGATCTTCCCAAAAACGCATTGCGTAAAAATTCACGGAGTTTTGATTTCACTTTTTAGGGTTGGGCAGCCTGATTATCTGTGGATAAAATCTTTATGCCGTCGAATGAAATTTGACCAGATATCTGTGTGTCAAGCGCAGCAGCGCTGGCTGATTCCAGTCTTACAACTTGCGATTCACAGTTTTTATCCGGAATTTCGAATGAAAATGAATCGGTCTGCCATGGACCGGATTTCGACATTCTCTCACTTCTTCCGAGAACTTTTCCGTCATTGCACGTGACAACCCATACGAGACCTTGTGCCGCGAAAAGTTCCTGTGCTCTGTGTTCATAGCTGATTTGATATTTTCCGGGAGAGATTTGCAGATATTGGAACAGGTCGCCAAAAAAACCCTTGTCATCAAAAAAATCAATTGTCAGAATGCGCCCATGGGCGGCGTCTGCCGTATTTACGACTTTGATCTGCGCATTCTTGCGCGGTCTAATGGTCCAATCAAAATAGACACTTCGAGGTTCTCGATCAAATCCGCCGTCAAACACGCGTTCAACATATTTTAGATCTTCTGTCGGCAGAAAATCCAGCCATACGAAATAGGCCTTCTCAATCTTCTTCGCCACTACCAGTTTTCTGATGAGCAACGGCACTTCATCAACATTCAACGTGGCTTTTTGCTTGCGAAGTGCATTGAAAATCGCAAGGGCAACATTTCCTTCGACATCTTTTTCCAAGGCCGCGGCGATAAATTCCGCGCGCCATGGTGGGTCAAGTTTGAGTATACCTGCCAATGCCATCAGGCCATCTTTGTCGGAGGTGAGACTCAAAAGGGCTGGAAATATGATTTTGGTCATTTGAGGACGGGCGCGCACAAGTGAGTCAGCTTCTGTCAAGGCCTCAGAAAAACTGCGGCGCGACAACATTATATTGATGGTTTCAACTTGTCCGGCAACATTTCTCTTGGAGAATTTCGATGTTTGGAGGGCGAGCTGTTCCTGGATTTGCTTGTTGCTTTCAAGGCCATACAATAAGATCAGATTTTTGAGTGAACTGGCACTGAATGGTTCACGCACGAGATTTTCGATATCAAGCTTCTGGAGTTTTGCGATGTCTGTTGGCGTAAGTCTACGAAGCGCAGCGTTCATGGCTTCACCCTCAAGCTTTGAATCCACTATTTGGTTTATTTTTTCTCCACGTAAAACGTCTGGTAAACAGAATATTGCCAAGATAACCGACGCAGCCGGAAGGCTTAGTCCCAACAGGCGAAGTATCCTATTTGACATTTAACTGGTCCATTGTAGCGAGTGTTATCTCTGTCTGACTGACAAAATTCATTTCTGCAAGACTTGCCTGATCAAAGACCAATTTGAAATTGCACCCGTCACAACGAACAGGAAAATCAAACCCACACTCACCGCCAGTATGAAGGGCTTCAGGAGTTTCAAAATTCCAAATTTTCTTTGTCGTCCCTTTGCATATTTCCAATCGGGCTGTTGAACGAGCCGGCGTGTATTGGTCTTGCCGACAGAAGGTCTCATGTAATCTTTTGTTGTCTGACCGGTCTCGAGTTGCAAGACAGCTTTGCCAATGGTCAAAAACAGTGCGGACTCCCATTTGCTTGGGTTTCTGTCAGGATGCAACCATTTCAAGAGCCATCTTTTGTGGTCTTTTATGTCCTCTGCCGTTGCCCCAACATCCAGCACAAGCATGTGAAGCGGATGGCTGCTGCCCGCAGTAAGGAGCTTTTGCAAATAGAATTTGCATATCTGGACAACCGTGTCACGGGGCATTCCCAGACGTTCGGCGATAGTTTCGATTGTCGCTTCGTCACCTGCCGCAGATTTTATGACGTCCAACATGCTGCGTGGATATTTTCCTGGTTTCGGAACAGAAAATTGATTGGGCTGCTTGTAAACAGCCACAGCAACATCAATGGCATCAGGACTTAGCTCATTCATTTCGGGCAGGAAGCTGGAGCGTTTCGCCGTAGCTATGATAGTCATATTCCCCATATCCATAGCCATACCCTGTTTGCTTGGCATCAAACTTACTGAGCAGAGCACCGATCACATTTGCTCTGGCAAGCTGCAACCGCTTGAGAGCGACTTTTACAACGCTTCGACGGGTTTCATTGGCCGCGACCACAAGCATTGTCGCCTGCACCGCGCTTGATAAAATTGGTGCGTCTGCCAGACCCATGATCGGTGGTCCGTCAATAATAACTGTGTCAAAGGATTGGCCGGCCAAGGCAAGCAATGATTGCAGGCGCGGTCCATTCAAAAGTTCGGCGGGATTTGGCGGAAGTGGTCCGGAAGAAATAAGAACCAATCCGGACGTTGGCGTAGACTGCACTACATCTTCGGGCTGCTTTGATCCAGAAAGATAATTGCTCAGCCCAACTTCATTTCCGCAACGCAAACGTTTGTGGACTGAAGCGTTGCGAAGATCTCCATCTATGAGCAAAACTTGCAAACCAATGCTGGCGAGTGATTGCGCAAGCGCAATGGACGAGGTCGTTTTGCCTTCTGATGGTTTGCTGCTCGTGATGAGAAGGGTCCGCGGCAAGCCTTCACTTGTCGAGAATTGCAAACCGGTTCGCAATGAACGATAGGCTTCCGCCACCGCAGAACGGGCATTCATCAGTTCTTCGTCCAGAACATCACCGGGTTTTGGTTTTGGCACCACACCTATGACTGCCAAGCCGACTTCTCTTTCGATGTCCTCGGGTGCCCTGAACGAGTCGTCAAGATAGTCCAGTGCCAGCGCAATAAGCCCGCCAAGGAGGAGTCCAAATAGAAACGCCAAAGCTACATTCAATTTGAGATTTGGAGAGCGTGGTGATCGCGGCTGAGTGGCCCTGTCCACGATTGAGATATTGTTTGTCCCGACACCACCTGCAACACCAATTTCTTTGTAACGCTGCAAAAGTCCATCGTAGAGTGTACGGTTGGTATCAACTTCGCGCTGAATGATATTGTACTCAATGCTGCGATTGCGCTGTTCGACAACATCTGTTTTCGCACCTTCCAGCCGTCTCAGCAGATCCTGCTCTTCATCCTTGGCAGCAAGATATTCCGCCTCTATTGACTGTTTGATGGACTCGACTTCAGAAGAGACCTGTCTGTCAAGTTCCTTGATTTGATTGCGCAACTGGGTCATCGCCGGAAAAGCAGGTTTGTAAATTGCCAGCTTCTGTTGGTACTCTGCCGCCAATTCGGTACGAAGTTTCCTGTTGGATTGAATCGCTTCGCTTTCAAGTATTTGCTTCAGGCCAAGGCCGTTGGTAGCCTGAGCCTGTTTCCACAATTGCTCTTTCTTGGAAAGTTCTGCCCTGACTTCCGCCAACTTTGTATTGATCGCTTCCAGGTCGGTGGCAGACAAATTCTTGTTGTCATCCAGTCGTATAATGCCTTTGTCTTCGGCATATTGGACCAATTGTTTTTCAGATTCTTCGAGCCTTGCCTTCAGCTGCTGGAGCCGTTCTTCCAGAAATTTTCTCGCATAAGATGTCGCTTCAAATCTGCGGTCCAGATTGTCGGTGATGAAGACCTCTGCGTAGCCATCGACAAGTCGTTTGGCGACTGCGGGATCGACGTGGTCCACACTGATCTTGACAATCCTCGAGCCACGCACTGGCGACACAGTCAAGCTGCTCATCACGCGATCAACGGTTTGGCGCACTACCTCTTCTTGCGATGGCTGCTCACCCGAATTTTCTGACTTCTTTTCGGATCCAAAAATGGCATTCTTTGCCATGCTGAGAAATGACACGCTTCTTGCATTGAAACTGGGATCATTGACCAGACCGAGTGTTGATACCACCCGCTGCGCCAAAGATCTGCTCGCAAGCAATTCATACTGCGTTTGATAAAACTCCAGTCCACCTTGCGACTCCTCGGGCTGGAAACCTTCGACCTTCACAATGTTCATGGACTCCCGGTCAATTTGCACCGACGCTGTGGCACGGAAAACCGGAGTCATGAGAAACGTTATGGCGACCGCTACCAATATCGACGTCAGCAAGGTGCCAACAATGAGCCACCGATATTTGGTCAGGATACGAATATATTTATAGAGGTCGAAACCGCCGCTCGTGCTGTCTTCTTGATCAAAATTGGGATAATAAGGATATCCATTATTTGACTGGTTGTATGGACTGGGCATGCCAGGATAGTTGTTCTGGATCGCGATTTGGCCTGAATGCTGCGGCTCACCGGCATATGGATTGGGGTTTTGCATAGAGTTGGGTGTCAAATCAGCAACAGTTGAAAGAGGCCTGACAATGGTAGAACTTCTTTGATGTCACGTAGCGTGGTTCGCGTGGCGCTATCATCAACCATGACAATGTCTCCTGCCTGAAGCTGTGGATCATCTACTTTTCCGGAACGGATTTGTTTCAAGTCAAACCGGGCTGCCATTCTTTTATTGTTAACGGTGCGAAACAACAAAATACCCGAAGGATCTGCCACAGCATTCAGCCCTTCTGCAAGCGCGATTGATTGCAAAAGCGACACCTTGCCTGTGGTAGGAAATATGCCAGGCTTGTTGACTGCGCCGTCAACGGTAATACGTTGACTGTTATATTCTTTGATAAACACAGACACTTGGGGTGATTGCAAAAAACCTGATTCAAGTTTTGCCGCAATATCGCGTTCGAGCTGTGCTTGTGTACGACCTCCCGCTCTCACGGATTTGATGAGAGGTAAACTGATCATTCCTGAGCTTGAGACTTGCGCTGTCCGATTTAATTCAGCCACCCCGAAAACTGTGATCTCAACCACGTCCAACGGTGCAATTTTATAGTCGTCATTGTTGCCTTCTGAACCGCCCTTGGTATTGGCAGCAAAAATTTTCTGGGCATTTGCTGCTGCAGCACCGCCTACGGGTTGACTGCCCCCGGTTGCCGCAAACGTGCCATCTCCCGCACCGCCAAGGCTGCTTCCGCCGCCCGGACACCCTGCCAGCAGCAGGCCGACAAGCAGCACTGCAACTGAACGCAATATATTTGGCAACAGGTATGTCATGTAAATACCTCAACAATCCGTTGAAACAGAGAGCGATTGGGGGAATTGGATTGGATTTTAGCACTCAATGGTTCTGCCCTTTCAGGCGGATGATTATCTAGGACGCATTCCGGTCTTGATACTACAAGATGCAAGGCCTCGTCCAATCCGAGTTCAGATTTTGCAACTTCGAAACCTTCAGACAAAACAGGTGGACGTGAGCGCGTGTTATGGGCGTCTGTAGCCAATATGCTCACAAGTCCATCCGCCAACATGCGCTTGGCCCAATATTGCGGCCGCTTTCCAAATCTGCCTGTCAATGATCCGGCGGTAATTTGCATCCACACTCCGTTTTGAGCCAGTTCCTGAACAACAGAATAGTTCTGCTCAATCCATTTGAGCCTTTCCGGATGGGTTAAGATCGGTACGAATCCTGCCATTGTCATGTTAAAAAGCAATTCAACCATGCGCTGTGGCATAAGATTGTGAGGAGGTTCAAACAACACATATCTGCTGTTGTGAAGCGTTAAAATCTCGCCATTTCGAAGGCAATCAATAAAGTCAGGCCGAATATGTGCGTCTGAACCTGTTACAAGCGACAATTCAATGTTGCGAGTATGCAGTTCATGATTGAGCTCCTGCACACGAAGTCGAATGTTTTCGGAACTATTGTCATAAGTGCCTGGCATGAAATGGGGGGTGCACGCCATAACCTCAATGCCATCATCAACTGCCATGCGGGCCATTTCCAAGGCCATTTCCAGCGATGTTGCACCGTCGTCTACAAACGGCAGAATATGGCTGTGTAAATCAATCATCTGCTACTTTCCCCCGCGGCAGATCTACTCGAAGATCGGCGTATTAATCCAGAAATAGTATTTATCGGGATCTTTATACGACAATACTGTGGCGATATCATGCAACGGCAATTTGCGACACAAATAAAGCTCAAGAGTGGTATCACCACGGATCCTCAGTTTTCCGGAGAAGTATTTTGTAGCGTCATCAAGTTTACGTCTTGACTGGATTTTTTGGCTTCCCGGCATGTCCTTTTACCTGGGGTTCTGATAATCTGCCGCGAGCCTGTGAATTCACGAGAATTCCGCAACACACCGAAAAAAGTGACAAAAGCGCAGGTGTGCGCAGACCGAAATCTACTATCGAATGCATCAGCAGCAGAAAAACTGTAACCCCTGCCGCACGATAGTAAACATGCTGCGGCACGCTGAATGCCATCCTGCTGGCCGAGACGATCAAGCTGAGGTAAAGCACGACAAAAACAAGAAGTAGAGCCAAAGCGGGTGCTCCACCCTCTAACACAATCTCCAACCAATCATTGTGCGCATGGTTGATATAGCTGGCGATGATGATGCGTGGTGTTTCGAATTGCTGATAAACCGGCACAAATGTCCCAAACCCGCTTCCAACAGGAAAATAGGTCTTGATGGCCGTCAATGTGACGGCATAAATATCGGTGCGGTAGTCCTGAACGGGATCAGTCTTTGCCAATCGCGTAATTCCAAGCATTCCGACTTGCACAATCAAGACGAAACAAGTGAGGACGGCGTAGATTTTCCAGCGTGAATTGCCACCATGTTTTGATGAAACCGGGTGCCTGTAGACATAAAGCACTGACAAAAGGACTGACACGAAGGCGAGAATGATACCACCCCGCGAGCCTGTGGTCCCCAGACCAACGACCAGCAGGGCCATGTAAATGAACGCAAACACAAGAACCAGAGAGGGATGCAGTCGGCGGGAGTGGGACAGAGTGGTCGCAATCGCAGCTAAAAACGGTATGGACGTAAAAAGCTGTGCGGCAAAAAAATTGCGATTGGCAAATGTTCCACTCGCAATATTGGTAGTGGTATCACCATAAAAGTAAAGCCCGCTGGCTGGCCCCAAAGATTTTTGCGCGAGCCCGAGAACCAGACCAACCACTGCACAAGCGACAATGACCAGGGAGATTTTCCAATAGTCGCCTTGCCGCAAGGTCAAAATAGCAAAATAGCCAGCCAAAGCAGGAATCAATGCGAGTGCACTGGCTTTTGTTGCAAAAGGGCTCAACGATAACGGCAGCCAGCGTGGCGTGGCACCAAGTATGCTGAACATATCTACATTTAATTGATGTCCCGGAAGCCGGGCCCACAAGGAATAAGGCAGCGGTATCAAGTGAACCAAAGTCAGCACCAAACTACTGACAGCAATAACCGCTCCGACCACGGCAGTTTTGGATTTAAAGCCACTACGAAGACGCCATAATCCTACAGCCAGCAAAGCCGAGCTTGTCGCCAGATGGGTCAACAACACCCAATTTGCTGGTACAGACACGCCACCAAATAAAAGCATGATGGCGAGCCACGCTGCAACGATCAATCCCCAATAATCGGGAGTATCACCATCACTTGCCTTCGAAAAGCGACTTTGAGAGAGCATATCGTTTCATCTTCCGATCATACTCAAATACGATCAGCACAAAAAAATAGCCACAAATCATATTTGTGACTATTTTCAATGATTAAATACCGGATTAACAGACCGAGCAATTTCCGGACTTAAGTTTACGGGCTTGCTGGATCGTTCTTGTCATCCAAAACGCCCGATGCAATCACACCTACGCCGACAATACCGGCCACGCCCAAAATGATCAAAGGAACCGGAATGACAGGGGCCGCAGCCACGTCCATATCGGCAACCGGACTAATCACTGCAACATCACCCGAAGCGGTTGCACAAGGAGCTTTTTCTGCGATCGCCAAAACGGTAGGCGTTGACAACGACACAGCGCATTCAGCAAATGAAACGACTGCAAAGGAGTTTTCTCCAACCATCACCTTGTCACCGGCATTGAGAGACACAACTCCAGATGCTGGAGCAAAACCTTTTCCGTGGCTGACTAGAACCTTGCCGCTAAAATCTGTGATTGTCGCTGCAGAACCGCCAGCCAAAACCGACGAACTCATCATTGCTAATGACAACAAAGTAACTACAGTTTTTTTCATTGAAGAACCCCATAAGTATTAATTCGCTTTGATTGCCATATCACAATCAGGCTGTCAACAAACAAAACCACCTTTAAAGTGTGCTGTTGCCAAAATACGTCACGGGATTGCAAAAAATGCCAATTGGCGATGCCAAACAGAACGCGTCAGACTTGCCAAGCCTCTGATACAACTGCCTTTTCGCCTGTATTTTTAGTAAGATCAGGGAATACTTACGGCTGCCTGGGTGGTGTCATTCTGAATAACCGTTGTGTAAACTGCAGCGCCGACAGCAACTGCAGCAAAGCCCAAGCCCGCCGCGACAGGTGTAAAGGAATCAGCAGCATAGGCTTCCATCGGCATCGGTTGCCCATTTGTCGGCTCAACCACAAAGTTGGAAGACATCACACTGGCTTGACCGGCAATACAGTCCGCCATTTCCGGAACAACATACTTGCCGGCACTACGCAGACTTAGAAAACAACCATTGTCTACATTCGACAAAATTGCGGCGCTACCTGACTTCAAATAGATGCGGTCCCCTGCTTTCAGCATCGTCGTTGCCCCGGCTTTTGCCAGGCCTGTGGGCAAGTCGACCAGAACGACACCTGCCATTACTTCAAGTGTAACAGTTTGTTGGGCCATGGCTGGAGTAGCCGAGAAAAGCGCCAAGGCAAAAAGAAAATGTGATCGCCGCATTATATCCGTCCCGTTTTAATTGCCGTCATGTCGAATCATTCAATTCAACTCTATGCATTTATGGTTAGGGAAAGCTTAAGATCGAGCCTGACGTCTATTGACTCGACGGTGCTGGATGGCCCCGAAATAGCTAAGCGACCGCGGGCCGACCATTGATTGCAAGCAAACTGAGCCCAACTCCCGAAATGTCGGTTACCGTAGCGGCATGCCCGTTGGAGAGCCAGAAACACTGACCGACATCAATTTCGACATCGGCTCCCTCTCCTGATCCGCGTTGCACCCGCGCTTTTCCGTCCAAGACCACATAAGACGTGTAAGAGGCTGAAGTTGAATGCAGCAAAACCGACTGACTTTTGCCAACCAGTAACTGCGTCGAACAATTTGGACCCATAGTCGCCGAATCTATTTTCTGCGAAAGCGGCACCATCTGCTCAAACTCTTTCACAAGATTCTTCACATCTTCGCTTCGACCACGCTCCAGCACCAACACAGCATCAGGCGTCGCAACGACCACAATATTTTCACAGCCTATTACGGCCGTCCGCATCTTTTCGGAGTGTATGGTCACGTTGCGTGACCCGACTGTTCGACCAACGCCTATAACAGCATTCTGCAATGCGTCTTTTGCAACATAGTCACAAACAGCATCCCAGGTACCAATATCGCTCCAGTCATACTCCACTGGCAAAACACAGGCCTTTCTGGTTTTTTCCATTACCGCATAGTCGAATGAAATCTGCGGCGAGGCCGCAAATGACTGTTCATCCAATGCAATGCAGCCCGTATCTCTGACAGCCAATCCAAGGGCCTTTTCCATGGCGTCTACAATGGTCGGCACACATATCTTGGCCTCTTTGATCAGCGCTTTTGCCTGAAATAGAAAGTTGCCGCTGTTCCAGAGAAAGCCGGAGTTGATATACTTGGTCGCCGTTTGCAAATCTGGCTTTTCCACAAAACGGTCGATATGAGCAACACCCCCGAAATCCGTCATACTTCCTGGTAAAATATAGCCATACCCCGTGGCGGGAGTGAACGGCTTAATTCCAAAAGCAACCAGAAGTCCGGCGTCTGCGGCGGGAACTGCACTGGCCACAGCCTTGGCAAAGGCCACACCATCTGGAATGTGATGGTCAGCCGCCACGACCAGAATCAGACAATCACTGTCCCGCTCTATGGCCAGAAGCGCTCCAGCCACAATCGCCGCACATGAATCCCTGCGCATGGGTTCAAGCAAAATGTCTGGCCTGCACCCGAGGGAATGTGCGGCTTCAGCCAGCATCAACCGATGCTCCGCCGCGCCCACCAAAATTGGAGTCGTGTTGAATATCGTCCCCGAACACCGCAGAATCGTCTCTTGAATGAGGCTATGCTCCCCGCCAAAATTCAGAAATTGTTTCGGTTTTGCTTTTTGCGACAATGGCCAAAGCCTGGTGCCCGATCCACCGCTCAAAATTACGGGAATGATATTGGTTCCAGTCATCTGAAGATCATTCAATAACCACGGCCTTCGGATCCCAGCCCTTGGCTTCCGGAAACTCCGGATTCATCTCCTCCAGCTTTTCCCGCACAATCCTGCCAATCACATAATTCCGCACCCAGTTGCGATCAGCCGGAATCACATGCCATGGCGCATGCTCGGTTGAGCAGCGCTTTAATGCGATCTCATAAGCCGCCATGAACTCATCCCAGCGCTTGCGATCTTCAAGATCTGCCGGATTGAACTTCCAGCGCTTGGCGGGATCTTCCACGCGCTCCTTCAAGCGCACAGCCTGCTCGTCTTTCGAAATGTTCAGCATAAATTTCAATACCGTCACGCCGTTCTGGGCCAGCTGCTTTTCAAACTGGTTGATCTCGTCATAGCGCCGCTCAATCGCCTCGGGGCTCGCATAACCCTTCACTTTGACCACAACAACATCCTCATAATGCGAGCGGTTGAATACCCCGATATAGCCCTTGGCCGGAACCACCTTGTGAATGCGCCAAAGGTAGTCATGCGCCAGTTCCTCGCCGACAGGCGCCTTGAACGAGGCAATCTGAACGCCAATCGGTCCACTGCTGTTGAACACGGCCTTCACCGTTCCGTCCTTGCCGGAACAATCAATACCTTGCAGGATCACCAGCAAGCTGCGCTTGCCCTCCGCATACAAGCAGTTCTGCAACGCGTCGATCTTCACCGAGTCTTCTGCCGTCTTGGCCTTCACCTTGTCCTTGTCTTCAAGCCCGCATTTGTCGCGCGGGTCACAATCGGCGAGTTTGAAGCTTTTGGGATTGGACACCTGGAACGTTTCAGCAAACGACTTCGACATTAACGGCAAACCTTTTTGTGACTGGCAATAACTTGCGACGTGGATGACTTTACTTCATTGCTGTGGCGACGCAACCAGTGGCGACAGGAATCAATCGTGACGATACATCCTTCCAACAAACCGCAAATGGCATCCCACGCCTATCGTTTGCCCGCCGCTGATCCGGATTTCATTCTGGGTGATTCGACGCGCGGTATCCGCTTTCAACTCGAATATCAAAAAGCCGAAGAATGCCTGCGCAACTGGGGTGTTGAAACTACGGTGGTGGTATTCGGTTCAGCCCGCGTCAAAGAAGGCGAAGGCACAGGCTGGTATGAGGGTGCCCGCGATTTCGCCAAGCTTTGTTCGCTTGAAGGCGGTGCCAAACATAAAACCAGGCCGCTCTATAATGTCATCGCCACCGGCGGTGGCCCCGGCATCATGGAAGCCGCCAATCGCGGTGCTTACGACGTGGAAGCGCCCACCATCGGCTATAACATCACA
>CAXTLE010000003.1:0-35207 GCA_964244855.1 uncultured Aestuariivirga sp.
CCATCAGCTTCACGCTCCCTGAAAAACTCAAGTGCCGTTTCGGTTTCTTTGATAGGCGTATGCATCGCAGCTCCGGCCCAGTGTGCACCTCTGACTGCGCGCGCAAGCTCTGATCCCTGTTCCATTTGATGAGGTGTTGTGATCACCAAAGGATACTTCATCCCCAGGCGTTTGGCTTCATTCGCCGCTTCCGAAATTTTTCCACGCCCGAACACCACGCGTGTTGGCAAGCCTGTGTAGATAAAATTCATGGCTTCTCCTCCACACGATATCCCGTCGGGAAAAGTGAAATATTCCAACGCGCCGTGATGTAACCCCAAATACCTTTCGGTGCCACAAGCATGATGACAATCGCAAGTGCCCCCAGCAACATCAAATATAACGAACCAAGATCTGACAGGAATTCCCGCAACAGAAAATACACTATGGTACCGACAATCGGACCCTCAATGGTGCCAATGCCGCCGATGACCACGATGAAGATGACAAACGCCGTCCAGTCATTCACGCTGAACGCGGCATCAGGTGACACGCGGATTTTCTGCAGCGCGATGATCGATCCCACCATGGCCGTCATGCCGGCGACCACCACGTAAACTGCATATTTGATACGTTCGATATTGACGCCCAAACTCGACGATGCAACTTCACTGTCCCGTATTGCCGTCAGCGCAAGGCCAATGCGCGAGCGCAACAAGCCATAGACCAGCGCCAAAGCACCGATGCCCAGCATCACCGTGAGCCAGTAAATCGACGTTTCACGCCAGAATTTGTCCACGGCCAAACCGCGCATCACACCTGTTGGAATCGAAATACCTGACCCGCCACCCAAACCCACGGCACCAAGCTGTGCGGCAATAAGACGGAACACCTCCGCCACCACCCAAGTGCCGATGGCAAAATAAGCGCCCTGCAAACGGAACACCAATTTCCCCACGGGCAAAGACACCAGCACGGCGGCTAGGCCGGCCAAGGGAATGGCGAAATAGGGATGCATGCCGAGATAAATCGTGGAGGCCACCATGATGTAAACACCAAGCCCGACAAAGGCCTGCTGACCAACGGAAACGAGGCCAGTGTAACCAGCCAGCAAATTCCACAGCGACGCCAGCGCGAGATAAACCATCATCTCGCCAATCAGCCGAAGTGTTGCAGTGGTTCCCCACCAAGGCGCTGCGATCAGAACAACAATCAGAACAAGCGCCAGCATACCGGCAATGCGGCTGGCCGAAGTTGCCCGGGAGATGTGAGCGTTCATCCCTGCATCCTCGGGAAAAGACCACGCGGACGCACCGCCAGCACGAACAGAAACACCAGATGCCCCGCCAGCACTTGCCAGCCCGGATTGATCTGCGCGCCAATGCCTTGCGCGACACCGAGAATAATTCCGCCAATCAGCGTGCCCCAGAGATTGCCAAGCCCACCAATGATCACAGATTCAAATCCAAAAATCAGCCGCCCCGGACCGATGGCCGGATCGAAATTAGCCCGCACGCCCAGGAACACACCAGCAATGGCAACGACCCCCAAACACAGCGCCATGGCCCAGGCATAAACCCTGCGCCGGTCGAGGCCCATGAGTGTTGCGGCCTCGGCATCATCAGACGTAGCCCGGAAGGCGCGGCCCAATGCTGTGTAGTAAAACATATATTGCAAACCCGCGATCACCGCGATGGCGACGGCAAATTGCAAAAATGGCAAATAGCCGATATCCACGCCCGGCAACAACGGGAAGGAGCCAGTCTCCAGCGCACCCGCATTCAGTTTTCGCGTGTCTGCAGTGAACAGTTCCAGCAATCCATTTTGAATGATCACCGACAAACCAAAGGTCACCAGCAGCGGCGGCAGAATATCCTTGCCCAAGGTGCGGTTCAGAATCCCCATTTGCAGCGCGTAACCAAACGCCATGGCAACCGGGATCACAACAAGCAAGCTCAACAAGGGATGCATGCCGGTGATGTGGATGATCGACCAAGCCAGATAAGCCACCGCCACGATAAGATCGCCATGGGCGATATTGACGAGACGCATCACACCGAAGATCAACGACAGACCAGCAGCAAACAACGCATAAAGCCCGCCGACAAGAATACCTTGAATGATGATGTTGACCCAGGTCATGAAGAAAGGACCTCATCAGCCCTTCGGGCAGCTTCTCCAGAGGAGAAGCGACTGGTTGAGGCACGTCCCTCGATGGCCAGACATTGGGGGAGGACTAACACCGAGTCGCTTCTCCTCTGGAGAAGCTGCCCGAAGGGCTGATGAGGTCCTTTTGATGCGCTCAAAACATTCATCTTCACATCCCGAAATACGCAGCTGAAATCTGGTCCTTGCTAAACGCCTTCGGTGCACCTTCAAGCGATATGCGGCCCTCCTGCATGCACAGGAACTGATCCGCCGAAGCAAGCGCCCGCGTCACATCCTGCTCCACCAGTATAGCCGTCAAACCATTGCCGATAATCCGCGGCAACATGGCGTAAATATCCTTGATCACGATGGGTGCAAGGCCAAGGCTCAATTCATCCAGCAAAATGAGATCAGGGTTCGACATCAACCCCCGTCCAATCGCCACCATTTGTTGCTGCCCGCCGGACAGCGATGTTGAGGGCACATGGCGCTTCTCTTTCAATATTGGAAACAAGCCGTAGATCGCCTCGAGATTCCACGGCCCCGGCCGCTTCACCTGTCCGCCAAGGATCAAATTTTCTTCGACTGACAGGGACGGAAACAAGCGGCGTCCCTCCGGCACCAAGGCAATACCCTTGGCCACAATATCATTCGCTACCAGCCCATGAATGGCAGCATCCTTAAAATGAATCGCACCAGTCTTCTTCGGCAGCAATCCGCAAATGCTTTTGAGCAGCGTGGTTTTGCCAGCCCCATTTGCACCAATCAGCGCCAGCACCTCGCCCTTTTTCAAATCAAACGACAGGCCATGCAACACCTTGGCATCGCCATACCAGGCCTCGAGATTTTCAATCTTGAGAATGATGTCAGACATGCGCATCCTCGCCCAAATAAACGCTCTTCACATCCTTGCTGTTCATAACGTCTTCGGGCTTGCCATCCGCAATCAGCTTGCCGAAATTCAACACCACTAGCCGCTGCGCCACAGACAGCAACGCATGCACAACATGCTCAATCCACACAATGGTAACACCCGACGCATGCACGTCACGAATGGCAGACAACAGCGACTGGCATTCACGTTCGGTCAAACCTCCGGCAATTTCATCCAGCAATAGCAGTTCAGGCTCAGTCGCAAGTGCCCGCGCCATTTCCAGGCGCTTACGCTCGAGCAATGTAATGGATCCCGCAAGCTGGTTGGCCTTGCCACGCATGCCCGTGAGTTCCATCACCTTCAGCGCGTGGGCCTGCGGATCAGCCGCCGCACGACCAAATGTGGCACCGACAAGAATATTCTCAAACACTGTCATACCATTGAAGGGATGCGGCACTTGAAACGAACGCGAGATGCCAAGCTTGCAGCGTGACGCGGCACTGCGATCCGAAATGTCGCGATCCTTGAATATCACCTTGCCATCGTCAGGTCGCACCGTTCCCGCAATCAAATTGAAGAGCGTGGTTTTGCCCGCCCCATTGGGACCAAGAATGCCAACAATCTCGCCTTGTGGCACAGCAAGGCTCACCGCATCGGTGACAACCAATGCGCCATAGCGTTTGCTTAGATTTTCAAGTTGAAGCAGCGTCATTTGAATGGAGCGAAGGCGGCGATAAATGCCGCCCTCGTCCTTTGTTCATATCAGCCGAGTGTCCGCACCTTGCCAGCAACCGGAATTTCCGGATGCTGCGGATTGTTTGTGATAACAAGGTCATAACCCTTGTCAGTCTTGGTCCACTGCCCACCCACGAGCGGTGTTTTGCAAACATTCTTGACTGGATTGTTGGGACCACCCTTCCACGAAACCGGACCCGTGATGGTTTGCAAATCAGTTTCCGCAATCGCCGCCAAAATGGATTCAGGATCATTCAAATCCTTGGTGCGCTTGATCACATCAAATGCCACTTCGAAAATCGAATGCGCAAAGCCCAAAGGCTGCGTCCATGGCTTGCCGGACGCAGCCGTATAGCTGTCAGCCAATTCCCTCGCACTCATGCCCGTCAGGCTCGACTTGAAAGGATGATTGGGTGACCACCACACTTCCGACGTCAAACCGTCACCCCGGTCGCCCAAGGCGTCAATCGACGACGGGAACAACAGCGCCTTGCCAATGGTCACAACCTTTGGCTTGAAGCCTTGCTGAGCCGCCTGGCCCCAGAATGTTGCAAAGTCCGGCGGAATCATCACACCCGTGATGATCTCAACGCCAGCCTCCTTGAAAGCGGTAATCTGTGCTGTGAAGTCATTGGACAGTGGTTCATATCGACCCGCATCCACCAGCTTGTAACCCGCAGCAGCCAGCGGCTTTGGCAGACCACGTTCAGCATCGCCCCAGGCATTGCCGTCAGCATCATTCGGGAAAAGCCCGCCCACAACTTTGGCCGCACCCGACGAATCCCACATGCTGAGGAAGTTCGCGATCACATCTTCAAGACCCCAGAAGTAGTGATAGGTATATTTGAAACCCTTTGCCGGATCACCGCCACGCCCAAAGAAATAGGGCTGCCATGGGCAATTGTTGCTGATGCAAGGCACACCGTTCAGTTCGGCCTGATCCGCCACCGGGTTTGTCGTATCCGGCGTATCCTTGCCGAGCATAAGCTTGACGCCTTGTTTTTCAATCAACTCGGTTGCCACTTCAGCAGCACGGTTCGGGTTCGACTGTGAATCGCGCGCGACAATCTCCACCGGCATGGGCAGCTTTGCCATCGCGTCTTTCAAGCCAGCAATAATCCAGTCTTGCGCTTCGCCAAAACCGGCAAGCGGGCCAGTGGTTGGGCTGACGAGACCGATTTTGAAAACATCCGCCGCATAAGCGCGGCGCAACAAATAGGGTGCAGCAAGAATGGCTGGACTCGCCTTGATGAGCTTGCGCCGGTTAATTGTAGTGATCATTTTATCCTCCCATGGATTGTCACGTTTTCCGCGCGGTTGCTCCGCGCGGTTACTTCTTCAGACAACACTGACATGCAATGAAGCCGAGATTCAAGATTCCGACAAGGCCCTGCATAAGAATTGGCCAAAGTTTCTCCGCTCATTTGACCTGTGCAGCCAACATCTCATCCAGCACTTTTATTTCCGCATCGCTCACTTCGTGTGGCCGACCCGGAAACACATCGCAACGCAACCGCGCCCCCGCTGCGCCGAAGTCGCCAGCCGCCGCAGCAAAGCCGATAATCGGGACCCATGGATCAGCATTCGAGCCAGTGAGATAAACCTGCATGCCATTCAAACCTTGGCGCGGTCTGTTGTCTCGAACATCCCCCACCCGGCATCCGGTCAGACAAGCCAGTGCACCATTCCAGCCACCATTGGCAAAGGCATATTCCATGCTGAGACACGCCCCTTGGCTGAACCCAATCAGCATCACAGGCTTTCCAGACGTTTTGGCCTGCGCCATCACGTCACTTACTATACCCAGTGACTGCGCCATCTGCTGGCGCGTTGTGTCCGACAATGGCTCAACGGCACGTGCATCATACCAGCTGCCGCCAGGTGCCGCAGGCAACAGGAAGCAAATATTGGACGCCTTCAACCGCGCCACAATATGCTCCTGCATCATGACAGGCGATTGACCCCGGCCATGCACAACAACACAAACAGCCGCCGCTTTTTCAAGCGACGCACCGATTTGCATGGGTGTCGTTCCCCTGCTCATATCTCGAAGTTCGCAGGCTCAAGGCCTGCAACCATTTCGGCCCTGCGATTTTCAAACCATGGCGGGAACACCAGTGTTTTGCCAATCTGGCCCGGTGCCTCGTCCTTGGCCCAGCCTTCAGGCACGGTCCAGGCAATTTCAAACAGCGCACCACCAGGCGAACGCACATAGCAGGACTTGAAATAGTTGCGGTCTTTTTGTTCGGAAATATCCGTAAAGCCCAAGCCCTCGATGTGCGCACGCAGCTTTAACTGGTTTTCTTCATTGATGGTATTGAGCGCCAGGTGGTGAATGGTGCCGCCAGCCAGTGTCCATGTCCCTTGCGGCTTGTCATTTTCATGCAACACTTCGACCACGGATGTAATGCCGTCATTTTCCGGAACCGCAAAAGCCAAGCCTTCATGATTGTCGGCAAGTTTTTTCATGGGGATTGCGATGGTGAAAAAGTCATCCATGGCGGCACGGTCAGCAACCGCAATGGCTGCACCATAAATACCCTTGATGCCATGTTCCTTGCCAATGCCCTGCTTTTCATTGGTGATGGGTGCACGACTGTCAGCCGGATTTTCGACAAGCTCAAACGGAATGCCGCAAGGGTGTTCAAGGCTGACACGGGTGATGCCGAAGCGTGTAAACTTGGTTGCCTTTACACCGCGACCATTCAGCCGGTTCACCCAGAATTCCGCAGCACCCACTGGAATGGCCGCCTGAATGATTTTGGACTGGTTGGTGCCGCGCCTCCCAAACACGCCGGGTTTCCGAAACGGGAATGTTGTAAAAATCGTCGACGCATCACCATTATGCGAGCCATAATACAGGTGATAAACCGGCAACACGCCATCGAACAAAACCGTGCGTTTGATCGAATGCAAACCGAGGTCACCGGTGAAGAAATTGAAATCATCCTGCGCCCCATCAGTGCTCATGGTGAGGTGGTGATAGCCGCTGATCATGCCCATGCCTGTGTCTCCCCTTGGGCTGCTCTGTTCGGCAGCGCTTGAAGGGGAGACTAGGACGGCACATCCTGATTGTTGATAAAATATTGCAGATTTAGTATATCATTTTGTTATGAAAATTGATGAACGTCATCTCGTTTACCTTGCAGCAGTTGTGGAGGCTGGCGGCGTGACGGAAGGTGCCAACCTGATTGGCCAGTCACAACCCGCCGTATCGCGCACGCTCGCCATGCTGGAAAAACGCGTGGGCGAACCGCTGTTCGTGCACGGACGAAGGCCCCTGCAACCCACGGCACTGGGCCGCCAATTGGCCATCCATGGCAAGGCCATCCTGTCGGCCTCGCGCAAAGCCAATGAAACCATCACCACCTTTCGCAGCGGCTCCGAAGGCCGATTGCGCCTGGGTGGCGTGCCATTCTTCATGGATGCAATTGTTTCGCAAATCGTCGCCAGTTTTCAGACCCAGGAGCCCGGCATTCACTTCAACCAGTCCTACGGCCACTACAATGATCTGCTGGCTGAACTTCTGGCCAATGAAATCGACATTGCAGTCACACCTGCAGGCACCCAGGAAATTTCTGCGGAAGTGGTTTTTGATCCCCTGATCCCCGCAAGAAACGTCGTTGCCTGCAGCACCGTGCATCCGCTGCTCAGCCGAAAGCGCTTGCTTAAAAATGACTTTCTGATTTACCCTTGGGTGGCCCCCTTGCCGGGATCGCCGCTGATGCTCGATCTCACCAACATCCTGTTGACACTTGGCATCAATGAATTGTCGATTCGCTATGCCGGAGGATCGCTGATGTCAGTGGTGAATTACTTGACCGCCAGCAATGCCCTGGCCCTGATGCCCCTGTCCGTTGTCCGTTCGCTGCAGGATCGCTCGCAAATCACGTTCTTGCCGCTTCATATTCCACAGCCAGAACGCATGATTGGCATCGCCTATCGCAGACAGTCAGCCGCCAATCCGGTCAACCGAAAATTCATCTCCCACCTGAAAACCAATCTCGAAAATCTCCGCCACGTCCTCGCCCGGCACGACAGTTCAGTGCAATGGCAACATGGCCCCTTTATGCATGAACGCGGCAATCTGCTGGAAACGTGAGGAGCGCTGGAAGCAATTACCTTGCCGGGCCGAAGTCATTGCCGGCGCGACTTTCAACATCCACTCCCCAATAGAGAAGCGGTCAAACGCCCGGCCCACTTCGAAGTCCCAAAGTTCAGAACAAGTGATAGAGCTCTGCGCCACAAGAGTTTTGCGCGAGGTCGCTTTACGCGTTAGCAGCTTTTATGGCCATCAAGATATTATCCCGCGCTGCAATCACCTGATGTTCCAACTGGGCCCGTTTGGCGTCAAATCGGATGGAAGGCATGGGAATTGAAAGGGCATAGATACCGCTTACCACGCGAAATGCGGTTCCGATTGCTGATATACCCTCCGTGTGTTCCTGCCTGTCTTCGGCAACTCCGGTGATGCGTATCGCATCAATATCGGCGAGAAATTTTTGGGCGCCGGGTTTGAAACGATCAAGTGTGCCGCCCAGTTTCATTTTGATTTCATTGTCTGACAGCACTGCAAGTACAGCTTTTCCGTTGGCGCTGTTATGAAGTGGAAAAGTTTCACCCACCGAGGACACAGCGCGTAAACGATGACTGCCGGCAACCTGATCAACAAAGACAAGGTGATCATTGCGCAGCATGGCGAGATCAACAGTTTCTCCCGTTTCCTGCGCCAAACTTTTGAGGAATGGGTGCGCGATCTCAACGACATCCAAATGCGGCCGCGACGTCAGCGCAAAAAGTCCGCTGCCCAGCCTGATGCTACGATATGAATCTTCCGATGACAAAAGATCTTCGGCGCGCAAAGAGTTCACGATGCGTTGCACGGTTGAACGAGGCATTGCAACACGCTCGGCTATGTCGCCCAGGCTCAGACCGCGGTTGGTTTCCGCGCAGGCTCGTAAAACGATAACAGCTTTTCTGATAACCTGAATGTCAGACTTTTGCATAAATTCTCCAGTTGCACCGGAATGCAGTACGACAAGCTTTTTTCAATTGTATATGTGAACTAATCGTACCGCAATTATAAATCGGAGGATCTTTATGATAAAAGTTCGCGGTATCGAATTCCAGTCCAATTTAGACAATGCCATGGGTTTACAATTCACCAACCTGTCGCACCGATGGGGCTTTCAATCGCCGAACTGGCCCTATTTTCAAGACGTCAAGATCGAGCGCATTCACTATATGGCAAAGTCTGGCGTGCTGTCACAGCGCATTACCACGTCAATGCATTCAACAACACATATTGATGCCCCAGCCCACGTCGTGCAGGGAACGCCGTTCATTGATGAAGTGCCACTGCCACATTTTTTTGGCTCCGGAATTGTGGTGCCAATGCCGAAGCAAAAATGGGAATCGATTACCGCAGATGATCTTGAAAAAGCCTGCGGCAAACAAATCCGCCCGCATGATGTCTTGATCCTGAATACGGGCTGGCACAAGCAATATGAAGATGGTGACTATTTCGCCTATTGCCCGGGATTTGTTCCTTCTGCCGGGCAATGGATGGTCGACAAGCAAGTGAAAGTTGTTGGCCATGATACCCAAGCCAATGATCATCCTCTTGCAACAGCCATTGGTCCGCAGCGCAATGGGCCGCTGTTGCCACATTTGGAGAAAGAATACTTCGAATGGTCTGGTGGGCGTGATTGGGCCAAGGACTTTCCAGCCTGGGAACCTGTACATCAAATTCTATTCAAGAACGGCATCCTGGGTATTGAAAATGTCGGCGGTGATTTGGATAGTGTAACCGGCAAGCGTTGCACTTTCGCGTTCTTCCCATGGAACTGGGATCGGGGCGATGGCTGCATTATCCGCCTGGTTGCCATCACTGATCCCTCACAAAACTATCGAATTGAGCGTGGAGATCATTTCTGATGCTTGTAAAGCGCTTTGCTGATGCACAAAAATATGAAGCGCCGAACCATCGGGGAGTTGTGGGTTTGCGATTGCAAGGCTTTGAAGACCAAGGCCCAAAAAACCAATGGGTAGGATATTCGCAATTTCTGCCAGGCGGTGGGGCTGGTCCTGACTCGACCCCGTTCGAAAAAATATATGTGGTGATTGAGGGTGCCATGACAGTGATCATCGACGGTCGCGAAACTGTTTTGAGTGCGATGGATTCTTGCACAATTCCACCGGATGAAGTCCGCGAAATTATCAATCGCACAAACCACGTCGCTAAAATGTTGGTGATCTTACCTTATCCACCGGGTGTCACGCCATGAGCGATGACTGGCTGAAAGATCCCGCGTCTTTGTTTGATGTCAAAGGCAAGGTTGCGATTATCACGGGTGCTTCAGGCGCTTTTGGGGCGCTTGCTGCGCGCGTGTTGGCAGGCGCCGGGTGCAAACTGGTGCTTTCGGCCGGAAAGACCGCTGAGTTGGATGCCATAGTGGCGAAATGTCCCGGCAGCATAGGGGTGAATATTCGTCCGTCTACAGAAGAACATTGCAACAGGCTTGTTGCCAAAGCTGTTGACGTTTTTGGCCGGATTGATATTCTGGTTGTTGCATCTGGCAAGAATGATGTTGCAAAAATTCATGATATGACGCCTGATCGTTTTCTTGATGTCATGGATGCCAATGTGACACAAAGTTGGTTGATGGCTCGGGCTGTGACTGTGCAAATGCAAAAACAAGGCGAAGGGGGCAAGATTGTGTTGATGTCATCGGCACGCGGATTGTTGGGGCATCCTGCGGGTTATACGGCCTATTGCGCTTCAAAGTCGGCGATAGACGGAATTACCAAAGCCTTGGGCTGTGAACTTGGACCCAGTGGCATTACAGTCAATGCCATTGCGCCTACAGTGTTCCGCTCACCGCTCACGGCATGGATGTTTGCTGACGATGAAAAAGCCAAATCCACGCGCGCCGGGTTTTTGGCCCGGGTGCCTAAGGGTCGCCTGGGTGAACCATCGGATTTGGCAGGACCGTTGCTGTTTCTCACCTCACCCGCCTCTGATTTTTATACAGGACATGTGCTTTACGCTGACGGCGGGTATACGGCGGGCTGATGGAAAAAGTTGCAATCATTGGAGCAGGTTTGATGGGCCACGGCCTTGCGCTGGTGTTTGCGCAAGGTGGTCACGACGTATGGGTGACCGATCCGCAAACCGGGCAACTGGCCACGGTTCAAAGCCGTATCGCATCCACCCTGAAGGTGCTGGGCAAGCCTGAGGATTGCCTCTCCCTGGTGCATACAGCGTCTTCGCTGGAAGATGCGGTTTCTCAAGTTGATATTGTTGTGGAAGCTGCGCCGGAAAAACTCGAATTGAAGCAGGAGCTGTTCAAGCAGATTGAAGCTGCTGAGTCAGAAACGTGCATTTTCGCCTCCCACACATCCGTCATTCCAATTACAAAAATAATGTCAGGCTTGAAGTTGAAGCACAGGGCACTTGGCACCCATTGGTGGAACCCGCCTTTTCTTGTGCCACTGGTCGAAGTTATTCAAACCGCCGATACAGATCCTGCAATTATCACGCGGATGATGACGCTGCTCAAGGCCCTTGGCAAAACGCCCGTGCATGTGAAAAAAGACGTGCCGGGGTTTGTTGGCAATCGCTTACAGAGTGCCTTGTGGCGCGAGGCGATTTCTTTGGTTGAAAACGGGGTTTGCGATGCCGCCACTGTCGACCTTGTTGTGAAAAGCAGTTTTGGCGCCCGCCTTGCCGTGTTAGGCCCGCTTGAGAATTCAGATCTTGTGGGCACGGACCTGACGCTTGATATTCATAATCAGGTGCTGGCTGATCTTGAGGATTCACATGTGCCAAGCCCCTACCTTGAAGCGCTTGTGGCAGAAGGTAAATTGGGGTTCAAATCTCACCAAGGTTTCAAAACGTGGACCGATCAGGAGATTGCTACGGTGAGGGGAACACTGGTCGCCCATTTGATAAAGTCATTCCCCGGTGGAACTTAATTGGGAGATTTGAGCGAACAATTGAACGCAAACGTTTGCTGCGCAACGCAACGCACTATGTCAAGGCGTTGGAAGTTGTTTTCCCGGCTAAATGATGGTTGGCAGTTTTGAAGTATGCGTTCTTGGGCTCCAGTCATTTTGCAACGTCAAGTCTTCCGGCAAAACCACGATAGCAATTGTGCCTGACGTGACTCTTACCTTTCATGCAATGAGTCAGCACCCAGTTCCACCAATGGTGAAAACACATATTCCAGCATTCTGCGGCTACCGGTTTTGAATTCAACGCCCACAGCCATGCCGGGTGAAAGCGCCACCTGCTGACCATCGACAATGATGAAAGTTGAGTCGGGAACAAGGGTGACAGGAAATACAAGATTTTGTGTGCGCTGGGCCCCTGCAAACATGGTCGATGAGCCGGCCCGTGTCGGATCGCCCTCGATGAGATTGGCGTCCGGCTGTGGAATAGCGTCACGCGCAATGCTGGACACATGGGCATTGACAGTACCGTAGCGCGTGAAAGGGAAGGATTCAATTTTGACGATGGCTTCCTGATTCATTTTCACAAATCCGATGTCCTTGTTCAAAACATACACCTCGATTTCAAGGGAAGACCCCTCAGGTATGATGCGCATGACTTCTTGGCCACTCGGTATCACTTGGCCGGCATTTGTGATGGACATTGCCTGCACCGTTCCGGAAATCGGTGATTTCAACGTCATATGCGAAAGCGTTGCCTGTGAACGCGCCACGCGTTGTTTCGTAGTCTCGGAAAGCCGTTCTGCATCACTGAGTTTCTGCGAATTTTCAACAACGAAACTTGCGATGGTTTTAGCAATTTCCTGGTCAAGAACCGGAAGGCCCCCGCTGAGAGAAGAGAGTTGCTGCTGTTGAACCGCGAGTTGGGTGAGCTGAAGCTTGAGCGACTCTGTAGCATTGATGACGGCAGGTTTTGCACCAACTTTTGTGTCGAGCAATTTTTGCATCATGTCAACGCGTTGCTGAAGCGTGTCAACCAGGCTTTTCTGCATCTGGATTGTGTCTTGCAGCTTGTCGCGCTCGACCAGCCTTTGATCACGTTGTGATTCCAGCGAAGCAACCGTCGTTGCGAGTTGATCAAGCTCAGCAGCAAGGATCTGGTTTTCGCGGTCTTGAATGTCACCGGGAGTTTTGCTGTCCCAGATTATGCCAGTACTTGCATTGATCTTGTGATCCTTGATTGCGGATAGAGCTGCTTTTCTGCGTTCAATTTCCGCAGATACTGACTGGAGCTCGGCGGTGGACGCCGCAAAGTCTGCTTCACTTTCGGACTGGTCAAGTTCGACCAGAACATCACCTTGCTTGACGAATGAACCATTGGTCACCTTGAGCGCTGCGACTTTGCCTGTAACCAATGGCTCAATCACTTTCACGCGACCGGTGGGCTGGAACTTGCCTTGCGCTACGGCGATAATATCTATTCGGCCAAACCACGCCCATGTCAACGAAATCACCACAAGCGCACAGATGCAGCGCAAGAACCAGATACGAACAGGTGACGCAGGAGATTCCAGAATTTCGAGCGCTGGCGCCAAAAACTCATTGTCGGAAGCGCTCCGTTTCACCTTCGGCACTTTCGGGGCTTTTGGCGGCGGAATATTTACGGGAGCGGATACATTCATTACGCAGATTCCGCTGTCTGAGATTGCAGTGCCCAAAGCCTTGCATATAGCCCGCCTTCGCGTTTGAGCAATTCAGCATGTGTTCCACTTTCAACAATGCGCCCATCCGACATGCCCAAAATACGGTGGCATGATCTCACGGCAGCCAATCGGTGCGCAATGATCAGAACTGTCCGATTGGTCACAATATACTTCATGTTGTCCTGGATTATTTTCTCACTTTCATAATCCAGTGCCGATGTTGCTTCGTCGAAAATCAAAAGCTGCGGATTGGTTGAAAGCGCTCGCGCGATAGCCATGCGCTGGCGCTGGCCGCCTGACAGATTGCTGCCCCGCTCTTCAATCATGGTATCATAGCCTTGCGGCAGTTTGTTGATGAACTCATCAGCACCCGACAGTTTGGCAAGCTCAATCACTTTCGCGCGCGACAGCGCCGGATTGGCAAAAGCAATATTGTCGTGAATTGTACGGTTGAACAGCAAGTTTTCTTGTAGCACCACGCCGATGTGACTGCGCAGCCATGATGGATCAAGTTGCGAAAGGTCAGCACCATCAAGCAACACCTGCCCACCCTGCGGCAGGTAAAGTCGCTGGACGAGCTTTGTCAATGTTGACTTGCCCGAGCCCGACGCACCGACGATGCCGATGACCTCACCCGGCTTCACTTTCAAGTTCAAGTCTTTCAGCACCACTTGGCTGTTTTGCTGATAGCTGAACGTCACGTTTTTGAATTCAATGGCACCGCGCGGTGCAGGCAAAGTTGTTCTGGCCATGGGGGCAGGCTCAGCGGGCGCGTTCAGGATATCGCCCAAACGTTCCACCGAAATTTGAACCTGTTGAAAGTCCTGCCAGATCTGCGAAAGCCGCAAGATGGGTTGCACCGCCTGACCCGAAATCATGTTGAAGGCAACCAGTGCGCCTACCGTCATTTCACCGTCAATAACGGCCTTTGCACCAAACAACAGCAGCAGTGCCGTTGTCAGCTTGCTCACATATTGAATTGCATTTTGCCCGCGTGCGCCGAGCAAGGTCGCGAGAAAACTGGTGTTCACATAGTCAGCCAGTCTCTCCTCCCATTGCGCCCGCATGATGGGTTCAACAGCGGCTGACTTGATGGTTTGAATGCCAACAACAGCTTCCACCAGAAACTGCTGGGTGATGGCGCCGCGATTGAATTTTTCCTTGATCAAGTCCCGCAAAGTCGGGCGAACGGCAAAGCCGATTGCAAGATAAATTGGGATTGCCAGCAAGACGATGATCGTCAGCTTCCACGAATAGGCCAGCAACACCCCGATGAACACAAATGTGAACAGCAAATCAATGGCAGAGAACAGCCCCTGCCCTGTCAGGAAGTTCCGGATGGTTTCAAGCTCGCGCATACGCGCAACAGTTTGCCCGGCCGAACGGGTTTCGAAATACCCCAAAGGCAATCGCAGGAGATGTGCGAACAGCCGCTGCCCGAGTTCGACGTCGATGCGGTTGGTGGTGTGGGCCAGGGCATAGGTTCGCAAGTATTGCAGGATCACATCGAAAATGCCGATGATCGCAATGCCACCGACAAGCACAAACAGCGTTGAATAGCCTTTGTGGGTCAGCACCTTGTCGACAACGACCTGGAAAAACAGCGGCGTGACCAACGCGAAAATCTGCACAAACAGTGAGGCTATCAACACGTCAGACAAGGGGCGGCGGTAGCGCCATATTGTGGGCAGAAACCACTTCAAGCCAAAGCTTTTGGGGTCAACACCCTCCCCACCCATTTTGCGGGCCACAAGGATAACCGGCCCATCAAGCTGTTTTAGCAGCACCTCCGCTGGCATTTCTTGATTGGCATGCGTGACAGGGTCGACAACGCGATAGTCCCCGGATGGTGAACGTCCGCCCAAAACCCGGAACACGCCATCATCCATGCGAACAATGGCAGGCGTCGGCACCGACAACAGGCGCTTGACCCGCGTGACTTTAACCAGACGGGCGCGCAAACCGATGCGTTGTGCCGCACGCATGATGTCAGTGTCTTCTGCAAGCTTGCCGACGAGGCCAACTTCCCGCGACAACTGCAGAGGGTCCGCAGCAATCCGGTAATAGGCCGCAATACCACAGAGCGCGCGCAAGCCTGAATCAAGGGCCGTCGCTTCAATGATGGGAGATACGCTCGTGTTCACGCCAGTTTTACTTTCAAAACATTAAGCCTGGAATACGAAGTTTTCTGCGACAAGCGCTGTTTTCAACACATTGTTCAATGTGATCGTATCATTGGCGTCAACCGTGATCAGGGTGTTTGCTCCAACCTGTGTCGAGGCCGCAATGACTTGCGCCAGACTGCTGAGTGATGCGCCAAGGTGCATGTGCAACACATCATGTGTCACGCCAGCACCCGCCGCAAAGTCGGTAATGACATCTTTGCCAAAACCTGCATCATAGGTGAAGGTATCATTGCCCGTACCACCGGTCAGCCTGTCATTTCCGGCATTGCCTGTCAGGGTATCATTTCCGGCCCCGCCGTTGAGGATGTTGATTTCTGCGTTTCCGAACAGACTGTTGTCACCCGTATTGCCAGTGCCATTGATGGCTGCGGCACCGATCAGTGTGAGGTTTTCAACATTGGCAGCCAAGGTGAAAGTCGCAGAACTCAGCACTGTATCAATGCCCGCATTGGCGGCTTCTGTAATAGTCACCCCTGTGGCCTGATTGACCAGATAGGTATCGTTACCCAAGCCGCCCGCCAGGGTGTCGGTGCCGCCTGCGCCGTCCAGTATGTTGTCACCCGCGTTACCGGCAAGCACGTTGTTGGCACTGTTGCCCGTACCATCGATGTTGGTGGTACCCGTAAGGATCAGGTTTTCCAGGTTGGAGCCCAGAACCCATGACTGTGATGACTGCACAACATCCGTGCCAGCCGCTGCGGCTTCTGTGATGATGTCGCCCAGACTGTCGACAACATAAGTATCATTGCCAGCGCCGCCGATCAGCGTGTCCGCACCCAGGCCCCCGTTGAGGATATTGGCTGCGCCATTACCGGTGATAATGTTGTTGAGGTCATTGCCCGTTCCGTTGGCAGCTGTCCCCGTTAATGTGAGATTTTCGATATTGCCTGAAAGCGTGAAGCTGGTTGATGCTTGGACAGTATCGGTTCCTTCATTGACGTTCTCGACAATCACGTCACCAGCACTGTCAACGATGTAGCTGTCATCGCCAAGTCCGCCTGACAATGTGTCAGCTCCCGCTCCACCATTCAGCACGTTGTTGGCGCTGTTGCCTGTGATTACGTTGGCAAGCGTGTTGCCATTACCGTCAATTGCCGCAGCGCCAGTCAGGTTAAGATTTTCTACATTGGTCGCAAGTGTCCAGGTAACTGAACTTTGCACGGTATCGACACCAGCACTTGCGGCTTCCGTTATAATCACACCCGCAACATCGACGATGTAAGTATCATCGCCCAGACCACCCACCAGTGTATCCAGGCCACCCAAGCCGTTCAGTATATTATTGCCCGCGTTGCCTGTGATTCTATTGACCAGGCTATTGCCGGTGCCGGAGATGGCAGTTGTGCCTGTCAACGTAAGGTTTTCAATCTCGGCACCCAAAATCCAGTCAAGCGACGCTTGCACCAGATCTGTGCCTGCTGCGGCTGCTTCTGTTGTGATGTCACCTGAATTGTCAACCACGTAAGTATCATTGCCTGCGCCGCCAATCAAAGTGTCTGCGCCAAGTCCGCCATCCAGAATATTGTTCCCGGCATTGCCTGTCATCAGATTGTCAAGAGCATTGCCTGTTCCATTCACAGAGGCTGTACCTGTCAAAACCAGGTTTTCAAAATTGTTGCCCAAGGTCCAGGTGACAGTGGATTGGACCAAATCAACGCCTTCGCCAACGTTTTCAATGATCACATCGCCAATATTGTCGATGATGTATGTATCATCGCCCAAGCCACCCGCCAAGGTGTCGGTGCCACCGCCGCCATTCAGAACATTGTTGGCACTGTTGCCCGTTACAATGTTGGCAAGCGTATTGCCCGTTCCGTTGATTGCAGCCGTTCCCGTCAATGTCAGATTTTCAAGATTGGTTGCAAGTGTCCACGTTACGGAACTTTGTACAGTGTCCATACCGGCACTTGCAGCTTCAGTGGTGATCACCCCTGCAACGTCAACAACGTAAGTGTCATCACCCAAACCACCTGCCAGAGTATCGAGGCCGCCTGCGCCATCCAGAATATTGTTGCCCGCATTACCGGAAAGCCTGTTGACCAGACTATTTCCGGTGCCGTTAATATTAGCAGTGCCCGTCAATGTGAGGTTTTCAAGATTGGCACCCAGTGTCCAGTCAATTGACGACTGGACCAGATCAGTGCCTTCGTTCAACAGCTCTATCGTCTGGTCACCAGAACTATCAACGAAGTAGGTGTCATTGCCAATGCCGCCCACAAGCTTGTCGTTGCCACCATTGCCGTTCAGCACATCATTGCCACCGAGACCATAGATGATGTCATCACCTGCGGTGCCTGTCAGCGTGTTGTTGTTCGCCGTACCGGTGATCGTCACACCCGGCACACCTTGAACATTGATGTTGACCACGGCCGTTGCCGTGCCGCCAGCTCCGTCTGATACCGTGTAGCTGAACGATGCAACGCCGCTGAAGTTAGTGGCTGGTGTGAACTGGATGGAGCCACCCGCCAAAATGCTGACACTTCCATTGATGGCACCCGACACCGCGGTAACCGTAAGTCCGATACTGTCAACGTCAGTATCATTTGCCAGCAGCGACGCTGCTGTCAGTGTCAAAGCCGTATTGGTGTTGGTCAAGAATGGTCCGTCATTGGCCGCAACCGGCGCATCATTGACAGGTGTTATCACCAGCGTGAACACATCAGATGCCGTGAAACTGCCGTCGGATGCCATGACTTTGACATCGAACGACCCATTGTAGTTCAGTGGGGGCGTACCGGAGAATGTCTGCGTAGCCGCATTGAAACGCAACCAGGCAGGCAAGGCAGCACCTGTGGCAAGAGTGGCTGTGTATGTCAGCGTTGCCATATCCACATCTACAAACGAGCCGGCAGGTACCACGAAATTGAATGGTGTATCTTCTGGAGTCGACACATCCGGCAAAACGACTGCAACAACTGGCGTATCGTTGGAACCCGTAACAGTCAGCACGATATTCTGGTTCACGCTGCCGCCTTTGCCATCAACGATCTGAACGGCATAAGTCAAAGTAACAGTTTCGCCCGCTGCCAAATAGTCAAAGCTCTTGTCTTGCGCAGCAAAGTACCACTCCACTTGACCCGCAGTTGCCCCGGATGGTCCAATCAGGGTACCCAACGAAATCAGGTTCAAAAGTGACGCAGCATTGCCCAGTCCTGAAGTGACACCTGAAGTGCTGACCCCCGAAATCATTGCCGTATGAATATCAGCAACATCCACATCGGTGAATGCGATAAAGCCAGAAGCAAGACTGAGAACTGTCGACCCCGATACATTTGCGGCTTCGGTGAACGCACCAGAAGCGGTGGTTGCAGCCACGTAAATCAGCAGATTGTGATTCACATGTGCAATCGACAGCGTGAAGTCCTTGGCGGTTTCAAGGTGACCATCGCTCGCACGGAGTTCAAGACCAATGTCGCCAAACACGCCTGTTGGTGGTGTTCCGGAAATTGTAAGTGTTGACTCATCAAAATGCAGCCAGGTCGGTACCGCTTGCCCGCCGGAACGGCGCAATGTGATCGAAAGTCGATCATTTTCAACATCTGTAACCGTACCGTCTGGAAGTACAACCGAGAAGGCTGCATCTTCAATTCCGGATACACTCGCTATGTTGCCGATGACAGGTGCATAGTTGATGAATGCCACATCCACGTTGACGCGAGCAGTCCCCGTGCGTCCGGTTGAATCCAGGATCTGGTAATCGAAATAGGCCGGACCATGGAAATGTGAATTTGGCGTGATCGTCAGATCGCCCGTTGTCGCGTTGAAAGCGACCGACAGGTTATTCGTCGCCACGATGCCACTGAGAGCGAAAGCACTTCCGTCGAGACTGTAGTCGTTGGTCAACAACTGGAATTCATGAATGACCAAGGATTGGTCTTCAGTCATGTCGAGGTGGTCGGCAACTGCATTTGGTGCATGTGGCACATGTTGCACTTCTATGGTGGCGGTAGATGTCACGACTACGCCAGAGTCATTGCTAATCGCGTAAGTGAGCACCAATGGCCCATGGAAATTGAACGGTGGCGTAACACGGTACATTCCGTTGTCCAACCTGACGACCGGGCCATCTGTAAAGCCCTGGAAAATCAGTCCGCGGCCATCAGGGTCGATGTCGTTTGCCATCAGCACGGCAGGATCAATGTCGTAGGTGGTGTCCTGCAACATGGTAAAGCCCGAATCCGAAACCCCGATTGGCGGGTGGAATTGCGGCAGAACCAGGAAGCTGACAAGCCCAAGTGTCTGAGCCCCCAAACTGTCGGTCAGCGTGTAGTTGAATGACGCGGTACCGAAGTAACCCCTACGCGGTGTGAACACGGCATCGGTACCATCAATGACCACTGAACCGTTGACGCCACGCGGCGCACCCGTGATGGAAATACTGTCACCATCAACGTCAGCATCATTGGCGATGAGCGAAGCAAGGCTGAGGCGGATCGACGTATTCTGATCAAGTTCAAATATGCCATCCGGATTTGCGATAGGCTTGTGATTGACCTTGGCAAAATCAATATTGAGCACACCGGTTGACAGCTTGTAGCCATCGGTCACCGTATAGGTGAAGCCGAAATTGCCGTAGGTCAGCAAATGCGGGTCAAACTGAATTTGTGCATTTGGCAGCATATAGATTTGCGCTTGAGCAGAGATATTCGCCGTCACCGACACAAACTGCACAGGCTCTCCGTCAACATCCGTGACATGGCTCATGATGTCCGAGATATTGATCGTAACCGGCGAATCTTCCTGACCGTAAAGCTGGATGGCATTGGCCGTTGGCGCGTGGTCAATCGACGCCACTCCGATTTTGACGGTGGCATCCTGTGAATGTCCCGCACCGTCCGAAACAGTATATGTGAAGCGGGCTTCGCCGTCTTGATAGTGACCGGCAGTGTAGACAAAATTGATGCCGTCGAAAATAACATCGCCGATTGAAGCGGGGCCGAACCCGGTGACTGTCAGCACCCGTCCATCAGCGCTCACGTCATTTGCGAGCAGACTTGCAGCACTGAATGTCAATGTCGCATCACTCAGCATGCCGAAAGCATCGTCATGAGCAATCAAGGCAGGCGCTACTTCCAACGTCACATGGGCATTGACAGGCACTTGTTTGCCATCGCTCAGCGTATAGGTCAGGCTCTCGTTGCCAACAAAACTGCCATCAGGCGTGTACAGGAACGTAACACCCTTGTTGCCGTCAATCATGTGGTTGACCACAAGACTCTGGCTGGAGCCACCATCGGTCAGCGTGTAATTCACTGCAAAAGAACCATAAACGCTGAGAGGCGGGGTCGCATCAATACGACCCGTCGCTGCATCAAGCACCATCCAGCTTGGAAGGTCTGAACCGTTCACAAGCTTGGCCGTGTAAACACTTGTGGCTGTAGCTGCCAAAGCAGGAGGCGGCGTCAGACTGTAGTGCGCACCCGTCATCAACAGTGTTCCATGGGCTGGCTGATTGATGCTGGTCAAACCGAAATGATCGCCATTGTCGTCGCGGTCATTGTCCAGCAAATCATCAAGCGAGAAGGCGATGCTATGGCCTTGCACCAACTGAAAGGTTTCGTTCAGCGTGCGTATTGGCACAAGCCGTGGTGCGACATTGACAATGTCTGTTGCCGAGTTGGTTGAGACCGTGCCCTTTTCATCAGCGGTCGTGTATGTGACCGCAATCGCGCCATTGAAATGTTCAGTCGCATTCAGGGTCACAAGATTTGGTGAAGTCACTACGGATACACCATTGCCATCAATCTTGTAGCTCGCGTCCACCACCACATCAGTGAGGATGGAGAACGACGGCAATGTCGCACCATTGCCGGACACGTTCAGCCGAACCTGCAATGAGCCCACATATTCAGGTGGCGGCGAGCCGCTGAATTGCAAAGTGTTGGCATCAAAATGCAGCCAGGAAGGCAGCGCCCGACCATCTGCAAGAAGTGCTGTAATCTTGCTGGCCTGTGATAGATCAACACCCAGCTGGCCTTGTGCCGCAAAATAGCCAGTGTTGCCCAGAATCTTGTTGATCGCAGGATCAAGAGGTCCATTCGGATCAACAAGGAACTCAAGTGTGAAGCTGCCATGCGATGAGGCAATTCGCCCGCCTGTGAGAGTTGTTGGCGTGGCGTTAAAATCAATGGCGATCCTGGTTTTCTGGGCACTGGCACCCGGTGCGTAGCCACTCATTTCCAGCTGATGTGTGACGGTGTCAAAGTACAACCAGGTCGGCAGTGGCTGGTTGCCGGCCTGATGCGCGTACCAGGTACCCGCGCCCAAACCAAGTACCGCTACGTGCGTGTTCAAAGCAATGCCATTGCCAATCGTAACAGGATCAATCACCACATTGCGGCGCAGCAGCTGTGTGGCGCCAGTGTTCGGATCGAGATAGGAATAGGTTACGAGCGTTGCAAACGGCCTGGTGCCCGCAGGGGCTGATCCGATAAACTGCAGATTTGCAGCATCAAGCGCAAGCCAGGATGGCAAGGCCGTTCCGTCGGCCATGCTGGCACTGATCGTGGTGCTGGTGCCAACGCCGTTCAGTCCATAGTCGAAGCTCTGTGTAAAATCACCACGTATGACGTAATTCTTCAACATGCCTTTGGTGGCATCACCCCTCATGACCAGATCATAAACGGAGTATCCAGTTACAAGCTTTTGAACGACGCCCGAATCCCGCGGATCGAAGCTGAAGTAATGTACAAATGAATTGCCATTGTCAGGGTCGAAGGTTTTGACCTCGACATTCACAACACCAGTGAGACCCGCTGGAACCTGACCCGAGAATGATAACGTCGTCGCGTTGAAATGCAGCCATTCCGGCAGCTCTCTTCCACGCACGTCGAGGGCCGAGAATTGTACGTTCTTTGACAAGTATAGCGTATCAAGAACGCCCTGTACGTTGATGGAATGGAAGAACAGAACATTTCCGAATGGGTCAACATCATTGCCAAAAGCTTCAGCAGCCAGAATGGTGAGGGGCTGGTCCTGAATGTCTTCGATCACATCATCATGCAGGATCGCACCGCGATCAATTGGATTGATATTGATCGACACCCAAGCCTGCGCCACACCGCCGTGAATATCTGTGACCTGATAATGGAACCCGGCATCGCCGTTGTAATTGGTGCGCGGCACGAAAACGATCTTGCCATCAGCCCGAATGGAGATGTCACCGTTCTTGGCGAAACGGTCAATGCCCTTCAAAATCAACGCATCGCCATTGGGGTCCGTATCATTGGCAAACAGCAGGGCCGGATCAATAATGATGGCTTCATTTTCAGTGGCGAAGAAACCTCCGTCATCATGCGCGACGGGTGGATCGAATTGGGGAATGACATCGAGTGTCACCGTAACTGTGGATTGGACATTGTAGATATCAGCCATGTCAAACTGGAAGCTTGCGGTTGCCTTGCCCAGCTTGTTTCCTGTGACTATGACGGTTCTGTTTACCGCATCATAAACAGCAGTGCCGCCTTCCATGTCATGAATGCCGACAAAATGAATTGCGTCATCATCCGGATCGAAGGCACTCGCCATCAATTCAGTGAGAGTCAGCGGATTGGTTTTGCCCAGACGGATGGTGAAAGTCTCGTCGAAGTCAGAAGCTCCGCGAAGTCTCGGTGCCTGATTGACGTGGTTTATATAAAGCTGCGCGTCCGCCCAGGCAAGTCCGCCTTCCCCATCTGAAACCTGATAGCGGAAACCTGCAAAGCCATAATAATCCCGCTTGATGACGATGGCTACATAGTCACCAATCACCTCATCATGGCGCAATTGGCCAGCAACGTTTGTGCCGTCGAAGTAACCCCGTTTCTTGAATACTGCTATCAGATTGCCTTGATCATCAATCAGCGGTGCACCATCGCTCAGTGTCAGAAGATCTCCGTCAGGATCGACAGCACCTTGCAACAAGACACTGTACGGAATTTTGAGAAGTGTGTTTTCATATCCCTGAAGATCGAGATGATTGATGGCAACGGGCGCATGGTTGGTCGAGGCGAGCTGCACTTTGGCACGCGCAGTCGACTGGCGACCGAATGGATCTACCACCGTATATTCAAAGAACGCATCACCATGATAAAGCGGCTTGCCGGTGAAGTTGATCTTGCCATCAGCTGCGATTGATACGGTTCCATTGACCGCGTTCTGCACCGAAACAAGCGAAAGTCCATCGGCTGAGCCGCTGACGTCATTGGCGAACAGCGTGGCCGGATCAATGACCATGGTGAGTTCTTCTGTGCCGAACAATGCATCTTGCTGGGCATTGAGAATGCCCTCATGCGAGCGCCGTTCAAGTTCAATGCTGTCCCAAATGACGCCATTGTTGAAGACGACTTGTTCAATGCCGCTTGACTCGCCCAGGAAGTGATCCTTGACGGTTATTGAATCGGTCAGGAACTGGCCCAGGTTTTCAAATACCAGAACCATGTCGTTGCCGTTGCGCACAACCGACACATCATGCGGGTTGATACCTGCATCGAGAACAATGCGATCATTGTTGCTGGAATTGCCTTGCTCGATCACGGTTTCCGCACGATCACCAAATCCAAACTGATAGCTGTCGGATCCATCGCCGCCCGTCATCCGGTCGTTGCCCACTCCGCCACGGAATGTGTCGTCCCCGCTGGTGCCAACAAATGTGTCGTCAAAATTCGACCCGACAATTTTCTGGATGTTGGCAAGTGTGTCGCCTTCAGCATCACCATACAAGCCGGTCCCGGTTGTGAGATTGACCGTCACGCCAACGCTCGAAGTGGCATAACTTGCAGTGTTGAACCCTGCCCCACCATCGATAATATCAGCGCCCAAACTACCCATCAGCACATTGTCCCCGGCATCGCCGTGCAGGGTGTCATCATGATAGGAGCCAACCAGATTTTCGATGCTTGTAAGAATATCGTCTTGCGCCTCGCCGCCCGACGCGGTCTGGTTTAGCAAATTGATATTCACGCCCGACAACGAGCCCGTGTAAACCGCAGTATCTACGCCGTCACCACCTTCAAGGGTGTCCGCACCGGTCCCGCCATTCAGCGTATCATTGCCAGCTCCGCCTTGCAGCACATCATTTCCCTGGCCACCTGTGAAAGAATTGTCATTGGCATCACCAACGATGTTGTCGTCAAATTTGGATCCGGTCACATTTGCAAAATTGCTGAGATTGTCCCCGGACGCATCTCCGCCAGTGCCCGTTCCCAGCATGAGATTTATTGTCACGCCTGCTTTTGAAGAAGAGAAATCGACGGTGTTCTCGCCGGCACCGCCGTCCATGATGTCAGCACCGAGGCTGCTTATGATAATGTCGTCACCATCGCCACCACGCAGAATATCACTGCCTGCACCACCTGTTAATGTATCAGCACCAGCACCGCCGATGAGCGTGTTGCCGCTGTCGTCAGCCTGCAGCTTGTCCGCCCAAATCGATCCGACG
Organism: uncultured Aestuariivirga sp.; assembly: GCA_964244855.1. Taxonomy (GTDB): domain Bacteria; phylum Pseudomonadota; class Alphaproteobacteria; order Rhizobiales; family Aestuariivirgaceae; genus Aestuariivirga. Next base: position 24,997 of record CAXTLE010000003.1, read on the forward strand.
ACGCTTTGAATGTTGCGGTAAATGTCACCTTGCGCGTCACCTACGCGTCCAAGTCGTGTTGCGAGATTGACGTTTACACCGGTATGGGAAGCCGAATAGTCAACTGTGTTGAAGCCAGCACCACCATTGATCTCGTCAGAGCCGGCACCCTCATGAATGACATCGTCACCCGCTCCTGTGTTGATGATGCTGTTGCCTTCTCCGGCAAAAATCACATCATTGCCAGCGCCTGTGTCAACATGGTCATCGCCATTTCCGAGATAGACAATGTTGTTGCCATCTCCCGTGAGCACCGTATCTGTTCCATTAAAGGTGCGGATGATTTCATTGGCATTACCACCTACCAGCAAATCATTGCCGTTGGTTCCATTGATCTCACCTGAGAAAGTAGTTTCTACCGTCCCGTCGAGGAACCCAATACCTTGCAATCCGGTCTCGTCAGCGATGCGGTATGTTATTTTGACTGGGCCGGTATAACCTTGGTCAAAGCGGACAACGATGTATTGTTCGCCATTGGCGTTTACAACGCTCGCCGTACCGTGATCAACGCCATCAACGCCGACAAAAACCAATAGTGGATCCGGCCTGATGATTTCACCAAACTGATCAATATAGTCAACATCGAAGTCTTGCTTGAGCAGTGCCTTGACGCTGATCACAAGTGGTGTATCGAGCGGCGTCGAAAACCCTTCCAAATCGACCGCAGTCGGATCATGTGGCACATTCAAGATGTGGAGCACAACTTCAGCATCCGTCATGTGGCCATGCACATCTGCGACGGTATAATAGAACGTCGTATCGCCAAACCAGTTGGTGCGCGGCTTGAATTTCAGGTTGCCATCATTATCAACAGTGATTTTGCCCTGCAGGCGTTTGAACGGGTCTTCATACCAGCCAATAAATGTCAGAGGACCGCCTTCAGCGCTGGCATCATTTGCCATCAAGACTGAGAGATTGATCTTGATCGGAATGTCTTCATACATGGTGAAGGCATCATCGTTTGCCACCGGTGGCGCATTTGCATCTGACGGAGCAAAATGTACCGTCACGCGACCAGCCCCAATGTCACCATTGGCATCAGCAATCACATATGAGAACGTGGCATCGCCGTAGTAACCGGCATCTGGCGTATAGATAACGGTGCCGAAGGGAGTGAGCGCAAGCTGCCCGGTGGCATCGAGTGTGGCAGACGCATTGCCCGAAAGTGAAAGTGTGCCGTGATTGGCGTTGCCAACAGTACGGAACGTTATGATGCTGTTCTCAATATCATAGTCGTTCTTCAGCAGTTCAATAATGGCAATGGAAAGCGGTGTGTCCTGATTGCCGTTCAGTATAAGTGGAAGATTGCTGTTATCATCCTCATAGCTGTCATCAATGGCCACAGGCGCCTGATTGACGGATGCGATTTGTACCGTCGCAATTGCCGTGCTGGTGCCGCCGAAACCATCCGAAACCAAATAGCTGAAATGGGCGTTTCCGTTGAAGTTCAGGTCAGGAGTGAACAGAATTGTGCCATTGGACAATAGCCGGGCGGTGCCGCCGTTCAGATTTTCGACCCCGACAATTGTCAGGGCGTCATTGTCATGATCGCTGTCGTTTGCAGTCAAATCCGCATTGCTGATGATGATCGGCTGATTTTCAACAATTGACTCACCATGATATGTCGAAATGATATCCGCCAAAGCGACCGGCGCAATGTTGCGCTTTGCAACATCAACAACCACACGCATTGTTGACGTGGCACCTGCCGGATCGGCAATCGTGTAGTCAAAATATGTGGAACCAAAGAAGAAGTTTTTGGGTGTCGCTGTAATGGTACCATTGTTGTTGAGCACAACATTGAGATTGGCTGACGATGTGACGCCCAGCAGTTTCAGTACATCATGATCGACATCGACATCATTGGCGAGAAGTGTCGCAGCCGAAACGATGAAGGCCTGATTTTCCAAAGCCTGAACTGCCGCATCCGCGTTGGCCACAGGTGCATGATTGACAGGTGTCACTGTGAGATAAACATTCGCCTGTGCTGCACCACCTTCCGGTGTATTGGCGATATAGCTGAATTGCGCTGGTCCGCGGTAGTAAGGGTCCGGCACAAACGTAATGTTGCCATCCGTTGAAAGGCTCACCTGACCATGTTGGGCGTTGAAAACTTGGCCCACCACCATACGGTCACCACCCGGATCGTTTGAGAGCAAACGTGCCACCGAAATACTGATCGACCCATCTTCAGCAACTGTGAACCCGCGGTCGTCGATCGCAGATGCGGGCGGTCTCACACGCAAATTGACAGTCGCTGTTGAGAAACCACCTGAACCGTCACTGATGGTATAGGTAAAGCTTGTAGCGCCAGTGAATGCCGCGTTGGACGTAAAGACGATGTTTCCTTGCGCGTCAATCATTGCAGTGCCGTCTGCACCAGCATCAATTGAATTGATCCTGATCACGTCACCATTGGGATCATAGTCATTGCCCATCAAGAGTGCGGCAGACAGATTAATCGCCACACCTGACGTTGCAGTGAAATACCCGTCATCCCTTGCGGTAGGTGCTTCATTGCTCAACAGGCTGCGGAGTTTGACCTTGTCCCAGCTTATCCCATCTGCAAATTCGAAATGCGAAATGCCACGGCCATCTGTCGCCAAGGCATTGAGTATGGTCACGCTGTCTGCGCTGTCACCCACATAGGACAATACGACAGTCGTGCTACCCTTATACAGCCAGGCTGCAGTCACGTCGGTTGAATTGATATTGAGGAAGCGCGCAGTGTTTCCCGAGCTGTAACTCAGGCTTTCATCCAGAATGTCGTGACCATCTCCTTTGGACAAAATGAAAATGTCCGCTTTGCCGCCACCGATCAGGGTGTCATTGCCAAGTCCACCCTTGAATGTCTCCTGGGCGTTGTCGTGGTAATTGTTGTCGAACCGGCCATCTACGGTGTCATTTCCAGTCGTGTTGCTGAAATTAACGACCTGTTGGCGCAGTGCATCACCATTCCATATCGTGCCGTCTGCAAACTGCACCTTGAAGTCATAATACCAATGGTTATTGTAGCCCAGAGCCTCAGTGAGTGTCAGGCGGTCTCTGCTGTTTTTAAAGCTCAACACAAGATCATTGCTGCCGGGGCCGGCGCGCACGGCCGATGCAACATCCAGAATATTGTAGTCGACGAGTTTTATGACATCATGACCAAATGACGCGATAATACGGTCGTCGCCATCGCCTTTTTTGTAGATGAAAGTATCTTTGGCGTTTCCTGCAATAATGAGGTCGTTGCCTCTGCCAAGGTTGATTGTTTCATCGCCGTCTGCAAATCCGACAATAGTATCATTGCCATTGGTACTGGCAGTGGCCAACACGGCTTGACGCAGGTCCGCAATGCTGAACACTGTTCCGTCTGCGGTAAGCTGAACTGTTTCAATGTCCGCCGAGAAATACTGGAACTCATTCTCTACCAGAATGCGGTCACTGCTGTTCCTGAAGGTGATGACAAGGTCATCGCTGTCAACACTGTATCTGGAGAAACTGATATCATCTTTGCTGTAACCGGTAATCTTCAGAACATCATTTGCGGAATAATAAGAGCCATCATTGATGGCAGTCGTTCCACTACCGGGATTGAAGATGTAGGTATCGTTTCCTTCGCCGCCGCTCAGATAATGCTTGCCCGCTGCACTTTCGATGACGTTGTCGGAGTTATCGCCGTAAATAGCCGCGTTGCCATTGACACCAAGCTGTTCAATGATGTCCTGCGTGGTCCAAAGTGAACCATCAGCAAACAGAATGTTTTCAATCCGGCCACCGGTCCAGGCATTTTGAATGGTGATGCGGTCAGCGCTGCCCTTGATGCTGAATATCAGGCTCGTGCCATTGCCGTTTTCGGCAACTGCAATATCGCTTTTAACAATATCCGAGGCAAATTTCAGGGTGTCATTGTAGCCCGAGTGGTCGTTGACCACATCCTGGCCCGCGCCACGTCCGAACAGATAGGTATCCTGCCCTGCTCCGCCGTTGAACGTGTCGTTTCCGGCTCCACCCGACACTGTGTCGTCGCCTGCACCGCCAAACAAAATGCTGGCACTCGTAGCAGCCGTCAGCACGTCATCGGCATTGCTGCCTTGAACAATATTCCATTGTCCTGAAGGCGTGGTGAACAGCGAGGCCAGCATCGCCGCTGTCCACAAAGTGCCATCGGCAAATTCCACCAGTTGAATGTTGGATACAGGTGCGTCACCGGCATTGGCAGCAATACCAAGCGTGATTTTATCTCCACTATTGGCAATTGCGAGGGCCACACTTGTGCCGTCCTTGATCAGCCGAACCTGACTTGCAAGAATGCCAGCACCAAATAGCAGCTTGTTGACGCCTTGCGTGTCTAGAATCCTGTCCTGACCGTCGCCAAGGTTGAATACATAGGTGTCATTTCCGGCTTCACCCTTGAGCAGGTCATCGCCCTTGCCGCCGCTCAACGTATCATCGCCGTTTCGACCGGTCAGCGTATCATTGCCACCGCCGCCCGAAAGTGTGACGGGTATGAAAAGATCACTCACGCTTATATCTGTAACAGCAGCAATATCTGCCGCGGTAATCGCCTGAAGGCGGACATTGTCAATCGCTGCGCCGATCCCATAGGTATCGAAGACGAAAGCCGCGCGGGCAAGTCCACCATCCCCTGAATTTAAAATGCTCGTGAATTCAAGCCTATTGTCGCCTTCAACTGCTGTGACGATATAGCCTTCGGTTTTTCCGGCCCTGCCAAAATAGTTGATGCTGTCCAGCAACGTACCATTCCAGTAGACGTTAAAAGTCAAATCAGAATATGCGTCGCCACCAGCATGGTCAAAACGCAACAGCAATTGCTGTCCGGACGTCAGATCATGAATGGTTTGTGCAATGTCGGCGGCTTGCCCCGCGTCATTGAGTTGCAGCCAGTTGTTACCATTGGTGGCGAAATTATCGCCGCCCGCCGCCGTGGTGACACCGAGTACCGTGTCACCAATATTGTCCCAACCCGTGAGCCCTGTTCCCGTCACATCATAGGGATTGGAGTCCAGGTTGGCTTGCGCGGGGTCGAAAACTTCAAAGCTGCCATTGCTGATTAGGTTAGCTGCATTTTCAAGACTGCTTGCACGAACAAGATTGTAAAGAACGCCGCTTTGCGACGGCAAGGCATGCACCACAACATCGCCAGCAGAGTAATGTCCACCATCCGCATAGGCTGGTGCCTGCGCTTCATAGCTGACCAAGCGTACATTATCGAGCATGCCAACTGGCCCGCCGGTGTAACCCTCCATATTGGCCGAGGCTGGATCAAACAGTCCTGTACCTTGAATGCGAAGTGTGTTTGCACCGCCTTGCGATGTGACCAGGAGTTTTGCAGTCGATGGAGTAGTTTGTGTAACGTCGATCGTCGCGACGACCTGATTGTTCCAGTAAACGACAAGTTGACCAAGATCGTTGGCGTATTTCGCTGCATAGTCAAACGCGAGCAATAGAGTTTGGTTTGCGGTTAGGTTTGGAATCTCCTGGGAAATATCCGAACCTTGGCCCGTCGTGCCCATATTCAGGCCAAAGACACCATCGGTTGCTGGATTGCTGAATTCAGTGTTGCTGTTGAGTAAGAAATCTCCGCCCCCCGCAGCAGTCCAGCCAGGCATAGCGCCATTCGGTACGGACCACGTGTTGTAATAACTGTTGTGATAAACATTCGGATTTGTCGGGTCGAAGGCCTCAAAGCTGCCATTGTTGATCAAATTACTGGTCTGCCGCACCGGCAATCCATTCACTACGTCGTCACCCGTTCCACCCTGCTCTGATGCAGTGGCGATTTCCGCCCAACTCCATGTTGTTCCATTGTTGAATTGAACACTGACTGTTCGGCTTTCATCAAAAATGACATTCTTGATCAGAATACTGCCACCGTCATTGTTGAGCGTCAGCTTGACGTCAGTGCCGTTGACCTGCGTAACGCTAATGTCGCTGCGGCTAATTCCTGCACCAAATTGAATGACATTGTTGCCGCCGCTGTCGCCAATCGTGTCATTGCCATCACCACGATTGAACACATAGACATCATTGCCGAGACCACCCAGCAACGTGTCATCATTCCGACCGCCGATGAAAACGTCATTTCCTGTATTGTGTGCTGTATTGCCGCCGCCCGAAATGACATCAAAACCGGCACCACCTTCCAACACATCATTGCCAGCGCCGCCCGTGATCCTGTCGCTGCCATAACCACCCTTGATGTTGACGTTGTCGTTACCACCGCTGATCAGATCATTGCCAGCAGTTCCATAGATCGTCGATAGCTGAATGCCGGACCCGGTTGATGGTGTCTGTGCCACGTCATAATTGATCAGGATGCTGGTTTGGAAGCTGGCACCTGCAACATCAGAAACCTTGATAAGGAGTTCATGACTGGAAATTCCGGCATCATCATAAACAGCGCCCGCTTTAACCGCGATCTGGTTGCCGTTGATGATTTCAAAAATTGTATCAGCTACAGCCTGCCCACCGGCATCTACAAGAGTGTATGTGAGTGTGTCGCCAAGATTTGGATCAAGGCCAACCAAACTGCCCAGAACAGTACCGCTCACAGCATCATGAGCAACAACAAAATGGTCGACTGGACTTGTGGATTTAATGCTCTGGAGTCGCACCCGCTGGTCATTGGTATAATATCCGGTTCCCGCACCGAAGCCAAAATTCACCAGACTTTGACCACCAAAAAGCTGGCCGACGATGTCGTAATTTTTGCTCGCAATGGTGACGCCATCCAGCGAAACACTGAACGTCGTAGTTGTTGCAATCCATTTGATGACAACATCGTGCCACAGCCCATTCTCTACATCGCCAATGGAATGAAACGGGTCAAACGCAATATCATTGCGATTGCCATTCAATGTGAATTGAGCGAAGGGCGAATTTGGCTGGGAATAGTTCGTAAAGGTATCAAATGCTATTCCGAAAGTTCCGTACACAAGTGTGCCCAGAGAGTTTCCGCCTGCAGAAACATATGTACTTGGTGCATCTTTCTGCAATGCAAATGACAAACCGTCAGCGCCCCAGGGATGAGAGCCGAAGAACATTTGTGTGTTCCAGGTTTTATCCGTTGACAAGTCTACGGTGCCCCAGGCGGCACCACCTTGATAATATGAATCCTGTGTCAGCTGATACTCACCATTGCCGAGATAGCTCGCAGAGCCAAGCACGGTACCAAGTAGCGAAGAGGACACGCCATCGGTTTGCAACTGCAATCCCACAGGCGCAGCATTTGGCAAAATCTCACCGGCATACAACAGGGCGTCAGCCACCCCTTCGCTGACAATGAGCGCTGTTAAAGCTGACCTCGAAAGACTCGTTCCATTTGCAAAGTTCAGGCTTTCGAGATCGTGCCCATAGCTGGCGCCCGTTGTATCGTTAACGATATATTTCAAGACGAGACTGTCGTTCGTCCCGACGAAGCGCAACAGCATGTCGCCATTTAGGTCTGTGACGACCATGTCAGAAAGATTAAGCCCAACCCCAAGATTTACAATCGTATGTGCGTTGTAGTTACTCGTTGTGTAAACTGTATCGTGGTCATCGCCCTTATTGAAATTGAATGTATTGATTATGGAATAATCCGTCGAGGCATTGAGTATGTCGTTGCCTGCGCCACCCGTCATGACGACGTTGTTCCAATCAGGAGTGGGCGCGTAAATGACATCATCACCCGCTGTTCCCGAATAGAGTCTGGTGAGTATGTCTTGTGTATTTAACGTTGTTCCGTCGGCAAATACAAACTGTTCAACGAAATTCGAAGGTGCACGAACCAATGCATCCTTGATGGTAATCTGGTCTCCACCAAAACCGACCTTGATGACAATATCTTTGACATTCGGATTGCTCAGCCGGATATCGCCAGCAGTTATGCCCGCGCCAAATACAATGCGGTCAATAATCGGTGACGTGAAATAAACCGAACTCGCGTCACCCTTGTCTGCGATAACATCCTGACCATCGCCGATATTGAAATAATATGTATCTGCCCCAAGTCCGCCGCTCAGTGTGTCGTTGCCTTTGCCGCCGGCAATCACATCAATGCCCACACCGCCCTGGACATAGTCATTGCCGTTGCCGCCCGTGACATTGTGTGCAATTGGCCCTGCCAAAACAATGCTGTCGCCATCTTCCGAGACAGCAATGCTTTGCACAATGTCTGCATAAGACCACGTCGAGTTGTCAGCAAATTTAACAGAAGCAATAATCGCTTCTGAACCTGTTGACGGTGTAACGAGGGTTATGCTGTCTGTGGTTCCGGCAATCGTCAATACAATATTGCCCTGCAAATTGCGCGAAGCAACAATATCGGATTGCACAATGTTTGCACCAAACTTGACAACAGTCAGTCCATCAGAAGAATCTGTTGTCTTTAAGACGTCTTGACCATCGCCACGGTTGAAAACAATCACGTCATAGCCACGACCACCGACGATAACGTCACTGCCCTTGCCACCCTGGAATATTTCATTGAATGATGTTCCGGCAAAGACATCATCACCCACGCCACCGGTGTTGTTGGCAAAGTCGAAGATTTGGTTCTGGTTAAACGACGTTCCATCGTCAAACTGAAGTTGATTCACACCATTGCGATAGCTGTCGTAGCGCAATGTAATTTGATCAAGGCTGCCTGTGAAGGTCAGCACAATATCATTCTTGTTCGGCACAACGCGTGCAAACATAATGTCAGCGGCAGAATAACCGGATATCTTCAGAACATTTGCGGTGCTGGTAGTATCTGCAATCGTCTGGCTTCCATCACCCTTGTGGAAAATGAATGTGTCACTGCCGCCATTGCCTTTGATTTCATGGTTGCCAGTGCCAACATTGATAATATCATCGCGCGTCGTACCAACGACAAGCGATGCTCCTGAAGCCACTTGGGCGCTGAGCATGGCTGTGCTGATGTCTTGATTGTTCCAGATCACACCATCTGCAAATTGCAGTTTGACATTGGCACCGCCCTTGAACAGGCCAGGCAAAATCAGTTGGTCACCGCTTGACGCAAATGCGATGACTGCATCACCCGAGTTAAGGTCCGCCATGCGAACCGTCACATCGCTTGATGTCAAATCCGGGAATGTCACGGCGTAGTTTGTGTACCAATACACAAGAGAATTTATACGGTCCGCACCATCGCCAGAACGGAATATCAGTGTTCCACCTTGCGACATATTGATAAGGTCATTGCCCAGGCCCGCTTCTGCAGTGCTGCCAACGCCCAGGGCGATCATATCGATAATGTCTTGTCCTGAATAATCCTTCCGCGCGTCAATTTCCGCCTTGATTTGTGCAAGCGTCAAGGTTGGCCCGCTGCCATTGTCGAACACAAATGTTTCAACGGCTTTTGTACCAAGTCCTCCCAGCACGGCAATGCTCTCGCCCGACGAAAGCCTTGCGATCAGATTATCGCCATCGGCAAAGAATGTGACCTTGTCCCTTGTGACACCGGCCTTGAATTTCAGCGTGTCGACGCCTGTACTGTCCTCAATGCTGTCTTGGCCGTCACCCAGTCCAAAGCGATAGGTGTCATCGCCGGAAGCACCGGCAAGGGCATCTGACCCCTCTTTGCCATCAAGTACATCATTACGATTGTCAAAACCGAAGATCTGGTCATTGCCGGCAGTGCCCAGCATCAGTCGGGAGCGGATGTCTTCCAGAAGCCAGGTGCTGCCATCTGCAAATAGAAATCTTTCAACAGAATGTGTTCCCAAGCCGTCAAAAATAGTGAGAACATCGCTGCCATTGCCAAGGTCGATCAGCAAATCCGTGCCAATGCGCGATAGTTTGATAGCGTCAGCCTTCACTGTAGCGCCGAACACAACCCTGTCGGACACGCCTGCCACATCTGTCTGCTCGTAGATTTTATCGAAATCATATCCAGAGGTGAATGTGAAAATGTCGGCAGCACGGCCACCCCTCAGCGTATCAAAGCCCGAACCGCCATCCAATAATTGCACTTCATTGCTGTTGGCATCGCCAAAGTTATTATCACCAACATTGCCTTCGGCAACTTCTGCCAATGCCAATATATCCGTTGCCGTATAATAGTCGGGCGTTCCATCGGTATGGTTGTAGAATTTGAAATATTCGACCTTGAAGTCGATGTTTGAAAACTGGTCCTTGATCAGCAATGTGTCGGTCGCACCGATAAAGGAAATCAGGAG
>CAXTLE010000004.1:0-34997 GCA_964244855.1 uncultured Aestuariivirga sp.
GCCCAAGATACTCACAGGTTTTCATTTCTTGTAATTCCTTAACCGGACAGCAGTGGAACACGTCCGGTAATGACAGGACGGTGAGTTAGCGCAAAAACTTGCCCACCCGCGCTTCCAGCAGCTTCACCAACTCCACTTGCATGTAGGCATAGTCATCCGGAATATCGAGGCACACCACGCGCTTGCCGTTGAGATATTTCCTGAACCGTTTCGACACTTTGCTGCGATGGGTTTTTTCCATGACGAAGATGATGTCAGCCCAGGCGATCTGTTCCGGCGTCAGGGGTGTTTCGGCGTCGTTGTTGGTGCCGGCGGAATCGGTTTCCACGTTTGGCCATTTGGCGAAGATGGCTTCTGCCGTGGGGCTGCGGAGTTTGTTCTGGCTGCAAATGAAGAGGGCGTTGGTCATGGGTGGATCATATCACAATGTGGTGCGTGCGGTCCCGCCGCCGGGTTGTCACTCTTTCCCTACAAGCTGCTTTTTACCTCTTGACAATGTTCTATTTATGTTCTAGTTGCCTTTCATGGATTGGCCAAAAGCAATCGAGATCAACAGGGACGCACTCACCCGCATTGTGGCGGGGCTGGTGGCTTTGCTTGTCGCGCAGGGTGGAGCGGTGCGTTTGCCGCGTTTCGTCTATCAGCTGCTCTCCCGCATTCTCTATCCGGCCGAGTCGGCGGCGCGGCGTTTGATTGTGATTGCAGCGCGGGGACTTGTGGTGCCGGACCAGCCTTCGCGTCCCATGTCGCAGGGGCTTGTCATCGCGGGGACAGCAGCGGGCCGCATGTCGTTCCAGCTGTTTGACACGCGCAAGCATTTCGGTGACCCGGATGACGTGCCAATGACCATCTCAGGTCCACGCATCCGCAGCATTGACGTGCTCAGTCCGCGCCAGTTGTTTCTCATCAAATTTGCAAAGCCCCGTGATGACAGATGCAGCGAAGCCGAAACCCTCCGCATCACCCAGCGTCTCAACCTGCTCACCCGTGTCCTTGATGATCTGCCGCGAGAGGCCAAGCGCATGGCTCGCTGGCTGAAGCGCCACGCCATGATGGAACGCCCGGGTTTGATTTTTCCCTTGCGGCCCGGCCCGCCGCCCGGCCACCAGCAGAGACCCCGGGAGGATATCGACAGTGTCCTCAGGGAATGTCACGCTTTGGCCTGGCAAGCTCTCAAGCCTGATACATCCTGATTGGCGCAAAGCTCCTGGCCCACATTCAAACCGTCACTTCCCTTGCGGCTCACGCTGCAGTCGATCTGCTTTGGCCGCAGAGGAAGAGGGCGTTGGTCATGTGTGGATCATATCACAATGTGGTGCTTGCGGTCCCCACCCCCGGCCCCTCCCCGCGAAGAGCGGGTAGGGGTGAAGTGACTCACCCCTCCCCAATTTTTGGGGAGGGGCCGGGGGTGGGGTCTATCAGCCACTCCGCAGTCTGATCGCATTGCGAGAGTTAAACCCACGTCGCACCGGGACTGCGAAACTTCGCGTAAACTTCAAATCTGGCGCTTCCACAAAATCCTCTATCCGATTTTCCAGCACTGCCAGAATTGAATCACAGACGGCAACTCGGTCATTCAGGACTGAACCCGTGGGAACGCGATACACAGAATATCCCGCCGCAATCATGTATTCATCTCGCACCCTGTCATAGGCCGCTCTTTCCAGATGTTGACTGCCATCGACCTCAATCACCACACATCTTTCACGACACACAAAGTCCGCAAAGTACGGTCCTATCGGCATTTGTCGTGTAAACTTCCAGCCGCCGAGTTGCCGGGCTTTCAACGCCGACCACAAAGATTGTTCTGCCGGATTGAGTGTTGATCGCAGCTCCCGTGAACGAATAGTTTTTGGATTTGTAACGCTTCCCATTTTTGTCCTCCCCTTTGCAGGTTAAGACGCAATAGGAATGTGATTCCGTCGCGGGTGACACAAATTAATTTGAAGACGGCATAACTTGGACTATGAAACGCCGATTGGAGATACCCGATGTCTTTTGGCAATCATGATCACCCCTTCTACAAACCGAAATGGCGCAGGCAGGCGATTGTAGCTTCGACGGCGCTGTGGGCGGTGTTCGAATTGCTGTTTGCCAAGGACGGATTCTGGACGGTGATTGCGATTGCAATCTGGTTCTATTGCCTGTGGACGTTTTTGCTGAACTGGAAAGACGAGGTTTAAGTCTTGGCCATTTTCTCCGCCACATCTCGGCCCATCAGCAGGGTCATGGCGGTGCGGAGGTCGTCGTTGCGTTTGAACAGCGATTCGAGATCATCGTGGGACCAGCTCACATAGCGTGCACCGCCTGAAACCGTTACCATGGCCGTTGCAGGGCGTTTGCGCATATAGGCCAATTCACCAATAAAGAGATTGGGTGCCACGGGAATAATGCGATTGGCTTTGCTGATTTCAACTGTGCCACTCAGAACATAGTAGAGTGCGCTGAGGTTTTCACCTTCGGTGGTGAGCCTGACTGGCTCGTCGGCACGATGCCAGGTTCCAGCTTTTGCAAACTTGCGGAACTGACCCGGTGTCAAGGTTTCAAGATTGCGGAACAGCGAGAGCTCATCATCTGACATGCCGCCCTCGCGGCCATCGCGCAGGATGAGCAGAATCATGCCAGTGTTGATAACAACGTTGAGCAGGCTCCAGACCATGGGGTTCCACAGCGGATCTGCAAAGGCCACGTAGTAATAAACCGACAACAGCAAATCACCGATCGCCGCGAAGATGCGCAGTTTGATCTGGTCGCGGAACAGGTAGCAGAACAGTGTGAACAGGGCTGCGACGTGGACCAGATTCTGGGCTGCGAAATTGTAGATGCTCATGACATCACAATTGATGGCTGACAGGCGATCATTGCGCAAGAGGGATGTGCGCAAGACGGTTGACGTTGCCGCGTCGTCGTGGCCTGATGTACAAAAATCGGGAGGATCACATATGGATTATCGTCAACTCGGCCGTTCGGGTCTCAAAATTTCACAGCAGAGCCTCGGCACCATGAATTTTCTGGGCGAGGGTTTTTTCGGCATGGCGGGAAGTGTGACCGTCAAGGATGCAAACCGCTTGGTTGATATGGCGGTTGATCATGGCGTCAATATGCTGGACACCTCCAATGCCTATACCACGGGCAAGTCCGAAGAGGCCTTGGGTGAAATCCTGCAAGGCCGTTCTGACCAGTTAATGGTGGGCACCAAGGTGCGCTTTGCCATGGGCAAGGGACCGAACGAACAGGGCCTGTCGCGCTTTCATATCATCCACGAGGCAGAAGCCAGTCTGAAGCGGCTGAAACGTGATCATATTGATCTCTACTTCCTGCATGAATGGGATGGCATGACGCCGGTGTCTGAAATGATGGAAGCGCTGGATACGCTCGTGAAGCAGGGCAAGGTGCGTTATATCGGCTGTTCGAATTTCTCGGCCTGGCATATCATGAAATGTTTGAATGCAGCGGAGCGGCATAATTTCCAGCGTTTTGTCTGCCAGCAGATTCATTACACCATAGAAGCACGCGAAGCTGAATATGAGTTGATGCCAGTGGCCCTGGACCAAGGCGTTGGCATGCAGGTGTGGAGCCCGATTGCGGGTGGATTGCTGTCGGGCAAATTCCGCCGCAATGCCCCACCGCCACAATTGTCACGGCATACTTCGGGTTGGAGCGAGCCACCGATCCGCGATGAAGACCGTTTGTACCGGATCATTGATGCGCTGGTCAGTGTGGGTGATGCGCGGGGCGTTTCGGCTGCTCAGGTTGCGCTGTCATGGCTGGCAGGTCGACCTGCTGTGGCGTCGATCATTGTGGGTGCACGTACCGAGGCGCAGCTCAAGGACAATCTTGCTGCGGCGTCGCTGGTGCTGACTGTTGAGGAGCGGGCACGGCTGGATGATGTGAGTGCCATACCTCTGATCTACCCTTATTGGCACCAGTGCAATTCAGCGTCGGAACGACTGGGTCCGGCAGACTTGGCTTTGCACGCACCCCATATTGCTAAAAAACAATAGATCAGGACCGCGCCACCTTGGTTGCGAGGTCCAAACTGAGAAGTACTCCCAAGCTCTGTTTCAAGCCATCGTGACGGGTCATGGTTTTGTTGAGTGCATCATGTGACCAAGAGATATATTTGGTGCCCGGCTTTGCGACGACCGTTGCTGAGGCGGGTACACGGGTGAGGAAAGCAATTTCGCCGATAAAGGATCCAGCTGCGACGGGAATTTTGCGTTCACCTTTGAGAACTTCGAATTCCCCTTCCAAAATGTAAAACAACCGATCAAGCGGTTTTCCTTCTTCGGTCAAGGTCTGGTCATTGCTGTTGCTATGCCACCGACCAATGCGGCGCAGCCTGCGAAAGTCACCGGGCGTCATGCCAGTGAAGGATTGGTAGAGTTTGAGATCATTGTCGGCCAAAGGCATGTGCCGCCGATCTTGCAATATCACGCCAATCATCACGAGGTTGATGACAATGTTCAGGCTTGAATAGGTGAGAGCGCTCCACAGCGGCTCGCCCGCTGCTACAAAAAAATAGGCCGTATAAAAAACATCGCCGCAGATGGCAAATATGCGTAACAGCAATTGCTCGCGGAACAGGAAGCAGATCAGGTAGCACATGGCTCCGAGGTGGATGAGATAGGGCACCAGCCAGGTCACAGACGGCATGATTTTTTCACTGCAATACCAATGTTTGCCAGAAGCGTTCGATGATGGCCCCTTCATCGGGTGCAATCCCCGGGTCTATGCGGGTGATCATCATGCGACCGCCTTGACCTTGCTTGATGGCCAAAACTTCGACAATCGCTTCGCTACCCACTGACTTCAAGGTGCTGCGCGTGCCTTTGACCACTCTGCCGTCAGCCAAGGTCCGGCTGAAAGGTTGGGTATCTATCGCCGCACCGCCGGCCACATCATTCTCGGTCATCTTGCCCGTCATCAATTCCACAAGCTGGCTTGCGTCGATATCAGCATAGGTCTGCACAATGATGAGGGAGCCCAAGGCACTTGCCATCAAATGCTGGGTGATGTTCTTGCTGATTTCGCTGGTGGCAACATTGAGCGATCCGGGATGTTCAAACGACACGCCCTTTGCAGTGAAAATATTGGCGGCTTTCCGCTCCAACTTGAGTGTAAGTTTGGGGCCATTGGGCAGTGTAAAGTCTTGTTCGGAGTCCAAATCGAGTTCAATGGTGCTGCCATTGATGCTGAGCTTGTAATTGCCGCCAGCCCAAGCCGGGATTGAAAAAAGCGCAAGAACCATACCCATGGCCATTCCAGTTATTCGCATGATACGGAGTTCCCCTGTTGCAAGCCTTGACTTCCCATCCGGTTACGGCATGTTTTTAAATTGGAAGGATCATCATGACATCACAAAGCAATCTCACGATCAACCCACAACGTCTGTGGGACTCGCTGATGGAAACCGCACAATTCGGCGGCACGCCGAAGGGGGGCATCAAGCGCCTCACGGTTTCCGACGACGACAAGCGTGTGCGGGACTGGTTCAAAGTGGAATGCGAGAAGTTGGGGTGCATCGTTGAGGTCGACGAGGTCGGCAATATGTTTGCCACGCGCCCCGGCAAGCGAAGAGATGTGTTGCCGATTGCTTTGGGCTCGCACCTCGACACGCAACCCACAGGCGGAAAGTTTGATGGTGTGTTGGGTGTGCTGGGTCCGCTTGAGGTGATGCGCACGTTGGTGGAGATGGGATACGAGTCGAATGCACCCCTTATGATCGTGAACTGGACCAATGAGGAAGGTTCGCGTTTTGCACCGGCCATGCTGTGCTCGGGAGTATATGCAGGTGTGTTCACGCCGGACTTTGCCTTCTCCCGCGAGGACCGTCAGGGTATCAAGTTGGGAGACGCGCTTGAGCGCATTGGCTACAAGGGGAGTCTTAAGGCGGGAGCCATCAAATTTGGTTCGATGTTTGAACTGCATATCGAGCAGGGGCCAATTCTTGAAGCAGAGGAAAAAATGATCGGCGTTGTCACGGGCGTGCAGGGCATGCGCTGGTATGAGGTGACAGTGCGTGGGCAAGAGTCCCACACGGGTGCAACACCGATGGGGCTGCGGAAGAATGCATTGCTGGGTGCTTCACGCATGATTGAAGCCATCCATCAAGTTGGCATGGCACATTTGCCGGGTGTGGCTTCAGTGGGCCTGATCGAGAACCGTCCGAACTCGCGCAATGTGGTGCCCGGTGAAGTGTTTTTCACGGTGGATTTGCGGCACCCTGATGAAGCTGTGCTCGACAAGATGGAGGCGGCTTATCAGGCAGCGGTTCCGCGCATAGCGGCTGAACTGAATTTGGAGTTTGAAGAGAAGCGAATCTGGAATTCTCCCGCAGTGAAGTTTGCGCCAGAGCTGATCCAGTGCGTGCGTGAGGGTGTGAAGCAGGCCGGGTTTTCGTCACGCGATATGGCGTCGGGTGCGGGGCATGATGCGGCCTATATCAACCGCGTGGTACCCACAACCATGATTTTCGTGCCTTGCCTCGGTGGAATTTCGCATAATGAATCAGAGTCCACAACTTTGGAAGAATGTGGTGCGGGTACACAGGTTTTGTTGAATGCAGTTCTTGCCCACGACAGAAGCTTTGCCTAAGAAGCTGCCCAAACCATTCGAGGAGAGAACCTATGGCACTGAAACGTATCGACGCTGGCAAACGCATGAGCATGGCGGTCATTCACAATGGCATGGCCTATCTCGCAGGATTTGTGTCGGAAGAGGCCAAAGGCAAATCGGTGCGCGAGCAGACGGCCGATATACTGGCGCAGATTGATGCGACTTTGAAAAAAGCTGGCACCAACAAGACCAATATCGTGAAGGCCAATATCTGGCTGACCGATATTTCAACCTTTGCTGACATGAATGAAGCTTGGGATGCCTGGGTCACACCGGGCTCGACACCAGCCCGTGCAACAGTTGAATCCAAGCTCGCAGCCCCCGGTTATGATGTTGAGATCATGGTGGAGGCTGCCGTGTTGAAGAAAACGGCGAAAGCGAAAGTTGCGGCGCGTCCGGCGAAAAAGGCTGTGAAGAAAGTTGCGAAGAAAAAGGCCAAGAAGAAGTAATTATCGCTCGTCCTGCCAGCCATACCAAAGGTAAGCGCCTTTGAGATAGTACGGCCTGAACATGGGCAGCGGAAATTTTGCCAGACGACGGGTAATGACGGCGGGCACTTTGGTGTTCGCCGTTTTGTTGAGCATCATGCGGGCGAGGGTGCGACCTGACCATGACCCCATGGCAACGCCATTGCCGTGATAGGCAAGGGCGGTCCAGACGGTTTTGTTATCGTCGAGCGCCCCCAGATAGGGCGCACGGTCGTAACTCAGGCAAACATGGCCGCGCCAGAAATGTGTGATCTCGGCTTTCGTCCAAACCGGGAAAAGATGGTGGAAGGTTTGGGTGATGTGCCGCTGATATCCAGCAGCTGATCCGTTCGACGAGTCGGTTCCACCCCGACCGCCGAAAAGAAAACGCTTGTTCGGCAGGAGACGAAAATAATGCAGCAACTGGCGGGAGTCATAGGCCATGGTGGATGAGGTCCAGCCTTGTTCCTGCAACTCGTCGTCGGTCAGTGGCCTTGTGACGATGATGTTCGAGAGGGCAGGTAGAATGCGGCCAGCGTGATGTTTCGAGATATCTTCAGGTGTGTAGCCATTGGTGGCGACGATTACCTGTTTTGCAATGAGCTTGCCTTGCTCTGTGTACAGAACATGTTTGCCCTCTTGCTGCTCCCAGCGGATAAGCTTTGAGCGGGGAAACAATTTAGTTCCTGCCTTATGCGCAGCGCGTGCCAAGCCACGGGCGTAGTTCAAGGGGTGTATGCCAAAACCTGTTGGTCCCAGCAGTCCGCCATGAAAATCTGGGCCATGCATGCCGCGCTGTTTCAGCTCATCAACTGACAGAAGTTGGTTGTTTTCGTCAAAAGTCTTTTTGTAAAACTCTTGGTCAGTGCGTAAATTTTCAAGGCGATTGGGCCGGTGCGCGAGAGTGACTTCACCGCTGCCCTGTTTCCAAATATCGATGTTGTGCCGGGTCGCGTTGTTGGCGACTAGATCAACACTGTCACGCATGGCGTTGTGAAATTCTTTTGTGTTGTCGATCCCGTAGCGTTTGATCATGGTTTTGTAACTGAGCTTGTGCGAGCCGATGCAGGCAAAGCCACCGTTGCGGCCCGATGCGCCCCAACCGATTGCACCTGCTTCCAGCAAACAAACGTCGACACCGTTTTCAGCAAGTTCAATGGCTGCCGACAGTCCTGTATATCCGCCGCCAATGATCGCGATGTCGCATGGGAGATCTTGCGACAATGGTTGCAGTTCCAAAGCGAACGGCTCGGCGGAAGCCTCCCAGTAACTCTCAACCGGGGTTTCAAAGTGCAAAGAATCGGAATGAATAAGCTGCGGCATTGTGGCGTCATATTGCCTTATTGTTGCCCCATAGGGAACTATGTTGCGCTGCAACAATTGAGGGTCAGTGCATGAAGAAATTAAGTGTTGCGGTTGCCGCGGCTGTTTTGTTGTTTTCGGTTTCGGCAGAGGCCGCCGTTACGGGCATGGCGTCTTATTACAAGACGGGCAAACGTTGCGCCAACGGTGAAAGGTTTAACCCACAGGGCCTGACGGCGGCGCATCGCAAACTGAAGTTCGGTACCAAATTGCGGGTTACCAATATGCGTACCGGAAAATCTGTCGTGGTGCGCGTCAATGATCGCGGGCCTTTCATTCGTGGTCGCATCATTGATCTCAGCTTGGGTGCAGCCAAAGTCATCGGTCTCACCAAAACAGGCGTTGCCAGGATTTCCTACACCGTTGTGAACTGAGCCATCTGGCCTTGTGTCATGACAAGCGCTGGCGCGTTGCGCCCGCGCTTTTTCTTTGCCAATTTACACACATGACACAAAACAAAACACGTGTGGCGATCACGCAAATGCAATCGTACAATAACTGGAACAAGAACTGCGATGCGGCTGAGGAGATTGTCCGGCAAGCGGCGAAAGCAGGGGCACAGCTGATCTTGTTGCAAGAACTTTTCGATGCGGATTATTTTTGCATTGAGCAGCATGTGAAATTTTTATCGCAAGCCGTACCACTCGATACTCACCGTACGGTAAAGCGCTTTGCGGCGCTGGCGAAGGAATTGGGTGTGGTGCTTCCTGTCAGTGTGTTCGAGCGCGCGGGTCAGGTTCATTACAATACCACTGTCATTGTCGATGCTGACGGAACGTGGCTTGGGCATTATCGCAAGAGCCATATTCCCGATGGGCCGGGCTATCAGGAGAAGTTCTACTTCGCTCCGGGAGACACGGGTTTCAAAGTCTGGGACACGGCTGTTGGTCGCATCGGACTTGGGATTTGCTGGGACCAGTGGTTTCCGGAATGCGCACGCGCCATGGCGCTGATGGGGGCGGAGATATTACTTTATCCCACGGCCATTGGTTCGGAACCGCTCAACCCCGGTTATGATTCAAGCGCGCATTGGCAAAACGTCATGCGTGGCCATGCCGCTGCCAATATCATGCCAGTGCTGACCTCCAATCGAATCGGAACCGAAACGGCGCCCGATGGGCGGCAGGATGTGTTTTATGGTCGCTCCTTCATTTCGGACTGGCAGGGCGAAAAAGTCGAGGAGATGGACCGCCTCGAGGAAGGCTTCCGACTGCACGACTTCGATCTCAAAACCATCGGAGAATTGCGCCGCAGCTGGGGGATATTCCGGGATCGTCGTGTTGACCTCTATGATGTGCTGTTGACGAAGGACGGTGTCACAAAGACGGCTTGACTGATATAACAGTTTGCGGCCAATGACTCTGCAAAACAGGAGTTCAAAAATGACCGGACGTTTGGCAGGCAAAACAGCAGTCGTGACATCGGCAGCACAGGGCATTGGCCGTGCCACGGTTCTTGCCATGGTGGCCGAGGGTGCGACCGTGTTGGCGACGGACATCAATGCCGCCGCTCTGGATTCTCTCGCCAAGGAAAATCCGGCAATCTCCACCATGATTGTCGATGTGACCAAGCAGGACTCCGTCGATGCCATGGCTGCGAAAGTTCAAACGCCCGACATTCTGTTCAATTGCTCTGGTTATGTGCATTCCGGCACCATTCTTGACGTCATCGACAAGGATTGGGACTTTGCTTTTGAACTCAACGTCCGCGCCCATTACCGCATGATGCGGGCTTTCACGCCGCGCTGGCTTGAGAAGGGCAAGGCCTCGGTCATCAACATGGCGTCGTTGGCGTCATCGGTGAAGGGCGTGCCCAATCGCTTCCTCTATGGCACATCGAAGGCCGCCGTCATCGGCATGACCAAGGCCATGGCGGCAGATTATTTGACCAAGGGCATTCGGGTGAATGCGATATGCCCCGGCACCGTGGACACGCCATCGCTGCACGACCGGATGCGGGCAACTGGTGACTATGAAGCGGCGCACAAGGCGTTTGTGGCGCGGCAGCCGATGGGGCGCTTGGGGGTGCCTGAAGAGATTGCTGCATTGGTGGTGTTTTTGGCCAGCGACGAGAGTGCGTTCATCACGGGTCAGGCCATCAATATTGATGGCGGCTGGTCTGTCTGACGTGGCGATCTGCACCCATTGGCAATTCGGGGGATTCCGTTCTAGCATCGCGTGATTAAAGCAGGGTTCTTGCATGTTGCCCCTCATCCGCCCTTTGGGCACCTTCTCCCGTTGGAAGAAACGGGAGAAGGCCATTGTATTTGCCTTCTCCCGCCCCTCTTGGCGGGAGAAGGTGCCCGACAGGGCGGATGAGGGACCACATATGATTGCCCGGCAATCTGGTGACAGGGAGCACAGGTTTTGAGTTTAAAGAAGTCCGCCATCGAGGTGCAGAGCGTGTCCAAAGTGTTTCCGGGTGCTGATGGCAGCGCATTCAAGGCGCTAAATGATGTGTCAGTCAGCATCGGTGAGAATGAGTTTTTCACGCTGCTGGGGCCTTCGGGCTGTGGCAAGACGACATTGCTGCGGTTGATTGCCGGATTTGATTTTCCTACGGACGGCAATATTCTTCTCTATGGCGAAAACATAGCCACTCTGCCGCCGTTCAAGCGCCCGGTGAATACGGTGTTCCAGAACTATGCGCTGTTTCCGCATATGACGGTCGGGCAGAACATTGGTTTTGGTCTGGAGATGCTGGGGAAGCCCAAGGCCGAAATTGCGGCGCGTGTCGATCAGATGCTGCGACTCGTGCAGATGGTCGAATTGAAAGACCGGAAGACATCGCAGATTTCAGGAGGCCAACAACAGCGTGTGGCTCTGGCGCGGGCGCTTGCACCCAAACCGAAAGTGTTATTGCTCGACGAACCCTTGTCGGCACTTGACTACAAATTGCGCAAGGACATGCAGATCGAATTGAAGCGTTTGCAGGCGGAGACCGGCATCACTTTCATTTTCGTGACGCATGACCAGGAAGAGGCACTTACCATGTCGGACCGCATTGCGGTCATGAACAAGGGGCACATTCTGCAAGTGGGCGGTCCACGCGACATCTATGAGAGGCCTGCCGAGCGTTTCGTTGCAAATTTCATCGGTGAAACAAATTTCCTGAAGGGCGTGGCGCGGCTTTCGAGCAATGACAAGCTGCGGGTTGATCTTGCAGCGGGGGGCTCACTCTATCTTGATCCGGTTGACGGTGTTGCATCAAGTGGTGATGTGACGGTGATTGTGCGACCTGAAAATGCAGCGCTGGTTTCGGTGAAGGCAGGGGATGTTTCGGGCACGGTTGAGAATATCGTTTATTTTGGAACTGATACGCATGTGCACGTGCGCCTTAAAAACGGCGCTGGTTTCATGTTGCGGAAACAGAATATCAGCGGTTCGGCGCTTGGCATTGAAGTGGGGCAGGCGGCGGGAATTGCTTTTGCCAAGGGTGCTGCATGTCTGATCAAGGATTAAATATGTCAGCTGCCGCACAGGTTTCAGAAGGCGCCCGCCGACGGGATATTGCAAACCGCTGGCTGTTGTCGGCACCTGCGCTTTGCATTTTGGCAATTGCCGCGGTCGGGCCGCTGTTCGTAGTGTTGCTGTTCTCGTTCATGGTTAAGGGCGACTATGGCGATGTGAAGTATTGGCAGTTCTCAGGCGAAGGCTGGTACAATGTGTTTTTGCAAAAAGACATTTTTGATGACACGGTGAGCATTGCTGATGCGCATTTGTTGATACTTTGGCGTTCGGTGAAATTGTCCTTTATCACAACGCTCCTGACGCTGATCATCGGCTTTCCAACTGCTTATTATATTTCAACGCAAGAGCCAAAGCGCCGCGATCTTCTGGTGTTCATGATCACCATTCCGTTCTGGACCAACATTCTGATCCGCACCTTTGCAATGCAGCAGGTCATTAGAAATGAAGGTGTGGTGAATACGGTTTTGATGTGGCTGGGACTGATCGATAGTCCCATTCAAATCATGTATACCGATTGGGCGATTTTCTTCGGCATGCTCTATGTTTATCTGCCGCTCATGGTGTTGCCACTTTATGCCTCGATGGAGAAGATTGATTTTCGCCTGGTGGAGGCAGGCTATGATCTCTATGCTACGCGCTTTCAGGTTTTGCGCCGTGTGATTATTCCTTTGGTGAAACCGGGCATTATCGCGGGCTCCATTCTCGTGTTCATTCCATCGCTTGGCGCTTACGTGACGCCGCGCGTTCTGGGTGGCGGCAAGAACCTGATGCTTGGAAATCTGATCGACCTGCAATTTGGCGCAGGCAAAAACTGGCCTTTGGGTGCGGCATTGTCGGTTACACTGCTCATCATTGTCATGGGTGCGTTGTTGTTTTATGTCCGCAATGCATCGAAAGGGACTGGCCATGGCCACTAGGCAAACCTTCGCCGTAAAGTCACAAACGGGTTTTGGTATAGTGGCTTTTTTCTGCTTCGCGTTCCTGTATTTGCCCATGGTGTTGTTGTTTGTCTATGCTTTCAATGCGGGTAAAAACATTGCGGTGTGGGAAGGTTTCTCGTTCCGATGGTTTCAGGCCGCCTGGGCCAATGATGATGTGCAGGATGCGGCGCTTCGGTCACTTGCCGTGGCGATGGTTGCGGGCATCGTTGCTACAATTGTTGCTACAATGGCGGCCTTGGCAACCACCCGCACAGAACCTTATCCCGGGCTCACCTTCAAATATGCCGTGATCAATCAACCGTTGATGGTGCCTGAAATTGTCACCGCCATTTCACTGTTGATTGTGTTTTCGCGGCTCAAGGTTTGGACGGGATATTCCGGCATCGGCTACATCATGTTGGCACATACGGCGTTTTGTATTCCCTTTGCCTATTTACCGATCAAGGCACGGCTCGAGAATATGGATCTGACTTTGGAGCGGGCAGCGGCCGATCTTTATGCCACGCCATGGAATGCTTTCCGCCGCGTCACATTTCCGCTGCTGGTGCCTGGTATCATCGCAGGCTTCATGTTGGCCTTTGTGATTTCGCTGGATGATGTTGTGATCACCGAGTTTGTGAAATCAGGAGGGCAGGAAACCCTGCCGACTTATATGTTGGGCCAATTGCGCCGCGAGGTAACGCCAGAGGTTAACGCCATCGCCACGGTGTTTCTGGGCTTGTCAGTGGCATTGGTCACGCTATTCTTTCTTATAAACCGCAAAAAAACTTGAAAATGGAGGACTATACATGAATTGGAAACTGACGACTGCCTTAACAGGTCTTGCGATGTTGGCCAGCGTTGGCGCGGCACAGGCCGAAGGCGAACTCAATATCTATAATTGGGGAAACTATACCAGCACTGAACTCATCAAGAAATTTGAAGATACCTACAAAGTCAAAGTCACAATCAGTGACTATGACTCCAATGACACAGCAATCGCCAAAATTCGCGCTGGTGGTCACGGCTTTGATATCGTCGTGCCTTCCGCGAATTTTGTGCCGATCTATGTCAAGGAAGGGCTGCTTGAAGAGACCAAACCCAACACCATGGAGAATTTCAAGAATATCGATCCGCGTTGGGTTGATGTGCCATTTGACAAAGGTCGCTCCTACACAGTGCCCTGGCAGTGGGGAACAACGGGCATCGAAGTGAATGCCAAGCTTTATGGCGGCGACATCAATTCATCGGCAATTTTCCTGGATCCACCGGCAGAACTCATTGGAAAAATAAATGTTGTGCCGGAAATGAACGACATCATCATGATGACGGCCCGCTATTTCGGCGGAGAACCTTGTACCAATGACAAGACCGTTCTCAAAAAAGTGCGTGACAAACTTGTCGAGGCAAAGCCGAAGTGGTTGTCGATGGATTATGCTGCCCCCGAAGCCTATGCCAAGGGTGATATTGGAGCGGGGGTCAACTGGAATGGCTATGCGTCACGCGCGCGACTTCTGAATGCTGATGTCAAGTTCGGATTTCCCAAAGAAGGCTTCCCGATTTTCATGGACAATGTGGCCGTGATCAAGGGTGCTAAGAACCTGGAAAATGCCAAGTTATTTCAGAACTTCATCATGGACCCACAGAACGCCGCGATGATTTCAAACTTTGCCCGGTACCGCGATGGCATGGTGGGATCGGAACAGTATTATGATGCGGCACTCAAGGCGGCTCCAGAAATCAACATGTCTGAAGAAACTTTAAAGCTTGGGACATTTTTAGAGACCTGTGCGCCGGAAACACAACAACTCTACAGCCAGATTTGGACTGATGTTGTGAAGTAATACGACACCCAAAAATGAATGTGCCGCGCATGGATTGGGACAGGCCACCTTGGAACCGGTGGTCGTTTCAACATGTGCGGGACATTCTTCCAACGGTTGAGGTTTCGCGCGGCAGCGATGCTGCCCATGTTTTTGAAAGCAGTCCAGCATTGCTTGACGATGTGTTGGTACCGGGTCTTGATGGCAAAGCTGTGCCGCTCGATACCTTGCTGGAAGACACGTTCACTGACGGCTTCATGGTGATGAAACATGGCACCGTTGTGTGTGAACGCTATTTCAACGGCATGACTGACCGCACATTGCATCTGTCGCAATCGGTGGCGAAGTCATTTGTGGGCGTTTTGGCTGGCATACTTGTTGACAGGCAGTTGCTGGATATCGATGCGCCCATATCATTCTATTTGCCAGAACTGGTTGCGACTGGTTGGAAAGGGACCACACTGCAACAGGTCCTGGACATGACGACGGGCGTCAAGTTCTCAGAAACTTATACTGACCCTTATTCTGACATCGGCCAAGTGGATGTGGCCTGTGGCTGGAAGCCCATTCCTGAGGGGGCAGATCCTGCCTTCAAATGGCCTGCACACATGTGGGAATTGATCTTGGGATTGAAAACCTGCGCTCGCCCGCATGGCGAAAAGTTTGAGTATCGCTCCATCGAAACAGATGTGCTCGCGTTCTGTATGGAGCGAGTGACGGGAAAGCGCCTGCCACAACTTTTGTCGGAAGAACTCTGGCAGAAAATGGGAGCCTATCAGAGTGCTTGCTTTACAGTTGATAGCGCAGGATTTGCTACGGCTGATGGCGGTCTGAATGCATGCCTCAGGGACTATGCACGCTTTGGCCAATTGATGTTGGACAATGGCGGCGGCATTATTCCCCACGAGTGGGTGAAGGCTACCCGCACGGGTCATCATGGTCACTTTGAAGGCCGCTATGCTTCCACCTTGCCAGGAGGCGCTTATCGCAACATGTTCTGGATTGACGGTACTGTTGATCACGCGCTGTTGGCGCGCGGCGTGTTCGGGCAACTCATTTACATCAATCACGTCACAGGTGTTGTGGTGGCCAAGGTTTCAAGCTGGCCAGATTTTGTTGCGCCAGAACTTGAAATCGCAACCCTCAACGCCATCCATGCGATTGAAGACTTTCTGGCTTAGCTCTTCAATCTTCCAACTTGCTTCAACCAAGCCACCACCAGTTCGGTTGCAGCTTCCGGTGTGAGTGACGCAGTATCTATCCGCAATTCCGGATTTTCGGGTGCTTCATAGGGTGAGGAGATGCCGGTGAAGTTTTTGAGTTCTCCACGACGTGCCTTGGCGTAGAGGCCCTTCACATCGCGCTTCTCGGCGTCTGCCAAACTCGTATCAACATGGATTTCCACGAACTCGCCATCCTCCAACATTTCCCGCGCCATCAAACGTTCGGCGCGGAAGGGTGAGATGAAGGATACGAGAACAATCAACCCGGCATCGACCATCAGCTTGGAGACCTCAGCCACACGGCGGATGTTTTCGACACGGTCTTGATCGGTGAAGCCCAGATCGCGGTTGAGGCCGTGGCGCACGTTGTCGCCGTCCAGGAGGTAAGTCAGCTGGCCTTGGGCGTGCAGTTTCTTTTCGACGAGATTCGCGATGGTGGATTTGCCAGCACCTGACAAGCCTGTGAACCACAGCACCGTTGGCTTTTGTTTAACGAGTTTGCCGCGTGCTTCCTTGTTCACGTCGGTCGCCTGCCAATGAATATTGGCGGCACGGCGCAGGGCGAAGTTGATCAGGCCCATGCCTACGGTATTGTTGCTGAAACGGTCAATGATGATGAAAGAGCCCAGCGCTTTATTGTCCTTGTACGGAGCAAATGCCAGGGGTGCGTCCAGTTCGAGATTGCACACGCCAATTTCGTTCAGCGCAAGAGTCTCCGTTGCGGCTTTCTCCATGGTGTTGACGTTGATCTTGTGTTTGATCCTGTCAATGGAGCCGGGCAGCGTGCGCGAGCCTGCCTTGATCATGTAAGGGCGGCCCGGCAGCATGGCCTCTTGGTCCATCCAGAGGATTTGCACTTCAAACTGGTCGGAAACTTCAGCAGGCGACTGTGCTGCACAAATCACATCGCCACGGCTGATGTCGATTTCTGTCGTCAACGTCATGGTGATGGCTTGTGCAGAAGTAGCGACGCTCAAGTCGCCGTCATAGGTGACGAGGCGTTCAACGGTTGAGGTTTTGCCTGAGGGCAAAGCACGGATGGCATCACCCGGCTTGATTGAGCCTGAGGCTATGGTGCCGGAGAAGCCGCGGAAATTCTGGTTTGGACGATTCACCCATTGCACGGGCAGAAAGAAGGGTTTGTCTGCATCGTCATTGCCAACAACTACGGTCTCAAGATGCGCCATCAGGGTCGCTCCACGATACCAAGGCATGGCATTGGAGCGGTCGATGATGTTATCGCCCTTCAGCGCCGATGCCGGGATAAGGGTTATGTTGGTTGCGCCCAGAGTCGTAGCAAAGGCGCGATAGTCAGTTTCGATTTTCTCGAACACATCCTTCGAGTAGTCGACAAGATCCATCTTGTTGACGCAGACGACGAGGTGCTTGATGCCGAGCAGATGCGCAATGAAGGTATGGCGGCGCGTTTGTGTGAGCACGCCCTTGCGTGCGTCCATCAAAATGATAGCAAGATCAGCGGTGGATGCGCCCGTCGCCATGTTGCGGGTATATTGTTCGTGGCCCGGTGTATCGGCCACAATGAATTTGCGTTTCGACGTGGTGAAGGCGCGGTAGGCCACGTCAATGGTGATGCCTTGTTCACGCTCTGCGGCAAGGCCATCGACAAGAAGTGCGAAGTCGAGATTGCCGCCTTGCGTGCCGAGTTTTTTCGAGTCGGCTTCCAATGCTGTGAGTTGATCCTCGAACAGCATTTTTGATTCATAGAGCAGACGGCCGATGAGTGTGGACTTGCCATCATCAACCGACCCGCAGGTGATGAAGCGCAGCAGGTCCTTGTTCTCTTGCGTGGCAAGAAAGTCTTCAACGCCGCCACCGGTATATTCAACGAAACGGGTCATCAGAAATACCCTTCCTGTTTTTTCTTCTCCATCGACGCGGCCTGGTCCTTGTCGATCACGCGGCCCTGGCGTTCGGAGGACGTCGCCACCAGCATTTCCTCGATAATGTCGAGCAATGTTGTGGCGTTGGACTCAATTGCCCCTGTCAGAGGATAACATCCCAGCGTGCGGAAACGGATTTTTTTCATCTGTGGTTTTTCGTCGGGAAGCAGGCGCATGCGATTGTCATCGACCATGATCAGCTGACCATCACGCTCCACGACGGGGCGCTCTCCGGCAAAATACAGGGGAACAATCTCGATATTCTCGCGATGAATATATTGCCAGATGTCAAGTTCGGTCCAGTTCGACAGCGGGAATACGCGGATCGATTCACCCTTGTTCTTGCGGGCGTTATAGGTGTTCCACAATTCGGGGCGTTGGCTTTTCGGGTCCCAGCGGTGTTTGGTGTCGCGGAAGGAGAAAATGCGTTCCTTGGCGCGCGATTTTTCTTCGTCGCGGCGCGCACCGCCAAAAGCGGCATCAAAGCCATATTTGTCGAGGGCCTGTTTCAGGCCTTCGGTTTTCATGATGTGGGTATGCAGTTGCGAGCCATGGTCAAACGGGTTGATGTCCTTGGCCACACCTTCGGGGTTGATGTGAACGATGAGATCAAGGCCGAGGCGCTTGGCCGTCTCGTCGCGCAGCTTGATCATGTCGCGGAATTTGTAGCGGGTATCGACATGCATCAACGGGAAGGGTGGTTTGGACGGATAGAAGGCCTTCAAGGCGAGATGCAGCATGACGGCAGAATCCTTGCCGATGGAATAGAGCATCACCGGCTTCTCACATTCCGCTGCCACTTCACGAATGATGTGGATCGACTCTGCTTCCAGCTTGTCGAGATGGGTCATAGGCTTTGGGGCCAGCGGCCTGGCAGGAACATCGGGCATGGGTGTCATGGCAGTATTCATGGCGGCGCGGACCTTTTCCATGGTGCGGGTGGAGGGCGAACGGCCCTTGCGGAGGTCAAAAACGAAGGACGGGTCACCCAGCACCTGTTTGCCAAAGCTGGTGGCGTCGGCATTGGTTTTGGCGAGATAGGCCTCGATGTCGGCAAGGAAGGTGTGGGCAATCGGATCCATGAATAGGATAATACCTATTTCAACGTGAAAAGTACAGATGAAAAGGAACTATCCTATTTTATTGTTTATTTATCGACCTGCAACCGCCGCAATCGGTGTATAGGGCGGGGAAAATCAATTTAGAGAGCTTGCCATGACACGATTTCTGACCGTCGCCTTCGCCACTCTGGCTCTTGCCACCTCCGCTTTCGCGCAGGTGAAATTGCAGGGTCAGCTTGTGGCGACGCAGGTTTGTCCGGCGCTGTTGTCAATCAAGAAGGGTAGCAATCCCGGCGATGTGTCGATCAAGGCCGGAACGTCTTACCGGCTGCTTGGCAAGAACAAGGATGCAGCCACGCATTACTGGATTGAAGTTCCAGGTGCCAATCCCGTCCAGCGTTGGGTGGCTTTAAGTTGCGGCACGACTGATGCTGCTGGTGCAGCGCCTTCTACCAGTGGTGCGGCGGTTGATACGCCACAAGGCACCGTGAAGCCCAAGCCTAACCCCAAGGGCCCGAAAGATGGCAAGCCGTTTTATGTTTTGGCCCTGAGTTGGGAGCCTGCATTTTGCGAAAAGATGAAGGGCAAGGCCGAATGTAAAAATGAAACGTCGGCGAGTTACGAGGCCAGTCACCTTTCACTGCATGGGTTGTGGCCGCAGCCACGGCGCAATGTGTTCTGCGGCGTTGACCGTGCCACGGCAGCGCTTGATGATCAACATCAATGGGAACAATTGCCCGCACCGCAACTGAGTGTGGCGACAAAAGCCGCCCTCGACAAGGTGATGCCCGGTACGCAATCGGTGTTGGAGCGCCATGAATGGATCAAGCATGGCACCTGCTATCCCGGCGGTAGTGCGGATCAATATTTCAAGGATGCCGTGCGTCTTGTAAATGATGTCAATGCTTCGGCGGTGCAGACCTTTATCGCTGCGAACATCGGCAAGACTATCAAGACCTCAGATCTTCGCGCCAAGTTCGACGAAGCTTATGGCAAAGGTGCGGGGGAGCGTGTGCGCGTTTCCTGCAGCCCTGACGGAATGATCAGTGAACTGACGATTGGCTTGAAGGGCGATATCTCATCAGGCACAAAACTCAGCGATTTGATTGCTGCGTCAGAGTCTACCGATGCAGGTTGTCCTGCTGGTATGATCGACGCTGTCAACTGACTGAGGCTGCGAGCGTGACGATGCGATGTGCGGCTTCGGCCATGACTGTTTCATCAACGGTCAATGCCACGCGCAAGTGACCTGCACCCCCGCTCCCGAAACTTTCGCCCGGCATGGTGACGACGTCATGTTCGGCCAGGAGTTTGCGGGCGAAGGCGTCGCCTGAAAGTCCAGTTTCGCGCACGTCAACCATCACAAACATGCCGCCTTCGGGCATGCGGGCTTTGACCTTGTTCGAGGCTTGCAAGCCCTCAACCAAGGCTTTGCCGCGCTTCCAATAGGCATCACGCATGGCTTTGGTCTCCGTGAATTCATGGTCAAGAGCGAAGGCCAATGCGTCTTCCAAAAAGGGTTGGCTGCCGAAGAGCATGGTTTCGGACACAGGCAAAACCTTCTCGCAATAATCGACCGATCCCGCCATCCAGCCACAGCGAAAGCCCGGCACGGCGTGGGATTTTGAAATCGAAGAGACGACAATCGTGCGTTCTTCCAAATCCTTGTGAAAGAAGGGCGAGGTAAATGTGTGTGCGCCATGGACTTGCGTGGCATAGACTTCATCAGAGACGATCCAGAGATCATGCCTGATTGCGACGTCACCAATGGCGCGGATTTCTGCGGCAGTGAAAACGGCACCTGTAGGATTGGATGGTGAGTTCAACAATATGGCTTTGGACTTTGGTGTGATGGCTTTTTCAAGTGCTGCGATATCGGGGTGAAAGCCACGGTCGGGGTCAAGTTTTACGGCAACAGGCATGCCACCGGGTGCTGTGACCACGGCTTCGTAGGTGGCGTAATAGGGATCGAACATCAGCACTTCTTCGCCTGACTCGAGGATAGAAAGGAACGCGAGGGAGAGGCCAGTTTGTGTGCCGGGCACGAACAGAAATTGATTGGAAGTGATGGTGCGTCCGGTTTGTCTGCTGTAGAAATTTGCGAGACTGCGGCACAGCGCCAAGTCGCCGGTTCCTGGTGAGTAGCCGAGCCGCCCCATGCGAATGTTGTTGCGGGCTTCATCCAGCAGCGCTTGTGGCGGCGGCAAATCCGGTTCGCCAATCGACAGGAATATCAGTTTCTCGCCCGCAGCCCGGCGGCGCTTGCCTTCAATGTGGACGGCCCATTTGTCGGAGCCCAAGGTTGCAAGGCGGGTGGCGATGGAGGCGAGTTTCATGGGCGGGGGAATAGCGGTTGACTTAGGTCTGAGCAAGGCACCAGAGTGCCTCAGTCTACTCCGCCACCTTCTCACGCCCCATCCGGTTCAGCGTCATGTAATCGGTTTTGCCAGATCCCAAAACCGGAAACGCATCAAGATGGAAAATGTTTTTGGGGATCATCAGGTCAGAACAGCCCAGGCGTTTCAGGCCGGTCGCAATTTCCTTGCGGTCCGGCTTTTCCAGTGTGGTGAACATCACGAGCTGTTCGCCTTTCTTGGGATCTGGTGCGGCAACAACGGCGTGGTTGAAGTCCTTGTAGAGTTCTTGCAGTTTTGCTTCGAGCGCCGTGAGCGACACCATTTCGCCTGCAATCTTGCAAAAGCGTTTGGCGCGGCCCTGGATGGTAACGTAGCCGTGGTCGTCGATAGTCACGATATCGCCCGTGTCGTACCAGCCATCGGGGGGTGGTTCGAGTACGCCGGGGTTATCGGCGCGGAGATAGCCAAGCATGACGTTGGGTCCCTTGATCCACAAACGGCCACCCTCGGTGATGCCTTCAACGGGTTCGAGACGATGTTCCATGCCATCAAATATGCGGCCCACTGTTCCGGGCTTTGAATGCATAAATGTGTTGGCGGCAATGGTGGGCGCGCATTCGGTGGCGCCGTAGCCTTCGATAATGCGGAGGCCGAATTTTTCCATATAGATGGCACGGGTCTCAGGCTTCACTTTCTCGGCACCGCCCACCAGCAGGCGCACATTATAGAAATCATAGGGATGGGCGTTGCGGGCGTAGCCGTTGAGGAAGGTGTCGGTTGAGAACAGGATGGTGGCATTGGTATCGTAGACCAGTTCCGGCACAATTTTGTAATGCAGCGGTGATGGATAGAGGAAGGCTTTCATGCCCGTAGTGGCGGGCAGCATGATGCCGCCGAGGAAGCCAAAGGCGTGGAAGATAGGCAGGGCGCAGAAAAAGGTGTCGCTTGGCATCAAGGCGATGCGGGCGAGGATTTGGTGCTTGTTGGCGATGACGTTGCGATGGGACAGCACAACGCCCTTTGGCACGCCTTCTGAGCCTGAGGTGAAGAGCACGACGGCTGGCGTGTTGGGATCGGTTGCGGCCCCGCAGGCTTTCAAAGAAGCAGGCGTGAAAAAGCGTTGCACCACGCCTCGCAGCTTGTCGATGGCGTTGACGGTTTCGCGCAGGTCTTCGAGGTAGATGAACCTGCAGTTCTTCTCGAGGAATTTCACGTCCTCCTGCATCTCACCGGCTTCGATGAATTTCCGGGAGGTGATGATGGTGCGGATTTCGGTGCCTGTGCAGGCCGCCGCCATGTTCATGGCGCCCGTTGAAAAGTTCAACATGGCGGGCACGCGGCCATAGGCGTAGAGACCAAATACTGCGGCCACGGTGGCGTTGGCATTGGGCATAAGAATCCCCACGTATGTTTGTCCGGGTGTGAGCGCTGCCAGTTTGCGCCCCAACACGAAGCTACCCGTTATCAAACGGTTGATGCTCATGGGTTTGCGCTGGATGTCTTCCAAAATTATGCGGTCACCACCGAAGGCCTTTTTCGCGTCGAGCAGATTTTGCCAAATCGTCTGGTCGATGTTGGACGAGCGGAACACCATGTCGGTCATCACGGTGTAGAGTTTTTCGGCCTGGAATTCGCGTAAGGCCGAGCCTTTGAGGTTTTCCGGAGACGCGGCGCTGACTGGTGGCAGGAAAGTGACGGTGATCTTGGGGAACCAGCGGCGGGGGTAAACGCCTTTGAGGCGTGTAAACGGCGTGAATTGTGCGCCATCAATGCGCACCGGCAATATCTTCGCCTTGGCCATGGCGGCGACGGCGCCTGGACCCTCATAGATTTTCATCAGGCTGCCCGTGACAGTGATGCGGCCTTCAGGAAAAATCACCGCGCGCTTGCCGTGTTTCAGGCGGTCCACAAGCGTGCGCAGCGACATGGGGTTGCCGGGGTCCATGGGGCAAAGTTCGAATAGCGCAAAGGCGGGCTTCACCCACCAGGCCTTGGCCATTTGCGTGTTGATGGCAAAGCTCGCCTTTTCCGGAAGAAAGGCTGAGAGGATGGGGCCATCGAGAAGCGATGTGTGGTTGGCGACGATTAGCGCTTTGCGTCCAGCCGCGTCGAGATGTTCGAGGCCTTTGACCTCGACACGGTAGAACAGCCGGAACAGGAAGCGGGCAGCTGCAGTGAGCAGATCGTGTGGCAGCAAGCGGACGATATAGAGAGCGGCAACAAGGTTTGCGAAACCGAGGATGAGGAACAGGCCCTTGGCAGTGAATCCCATGCCCAGTAAAATTCCTGATACCACCGTCGCAAAAATCATGAAGATCGCATTCATGATATTGTTGGCTCCAATCGTCCGTGCGCGGAGGTAATAGGGTGTCCGCATTTGCATGACGGCGAAAAGCGGTACCACATAGAGTCCGGAGAAAAAGGCGACTGCACAGAGATCAAACAGCACGCGCAGGCCTTGAAAGCTTGTGAGCAGACCTCTCAGCGTGGTGATCTGGCCATCAGGTGTGATATGTGACGCACTGCCTGCTGCGAAGTAGAGGTCAAACATGAAGACGCTCATCAACAAGGCTGACACGGGTACGAATTTCACCGTGACCGTGCCGTTCAACAGCTTGTTGCAAAACACCGAGCCGATGCCGATTGAAACCGAGAATAACGCAAAGATCACCGTTGCAATGGATTCTGTGCCCTTGAGGCTGTCAATTGTGAACAGCGGAATCTGTGTGACGAAAACCACTCCCAGCAACCAGAACCAGGATACGCCGAGTATTGACTGGAACACTTCGGGGCGGCTGCGCACCAAGGAAATCACATTCCAGGTTTCGCCGAAAAAATTCCAGTTCAGTTTCAAATCGGGTTGGGCTGAGGGTGCGTCGGGGATCTGTCGCGCCGTCCAATAGGATAGCAGCGCAATGACAATCATGACGGCGGCAACGATTTCCTTGCCGCCGACGCTGTTGATGGCGATGGTACCGAAGATTGTTCCCAGCAATACCGATACGAAGGTGCCCATTTCGATGAGGCCGTTACCGCCAAGCAGTTCGTCTTTTTCAAGGTGCTGCGGCAGGATGGAATATTTGATCGGCCCGAAGAATGCGGCCTGGGTTCCAGCGATGAAAATACTCAGCTGTTGCAAGGGCACATAGCCGGAATAGAGTGCTACGACTGACAGGGCGACGATGAAGATTTCGATGAACTTGATGCGGCGGGCCATGAAGGCCTTGTCGAATTTGTCGGAGAGTTGACCCGCAAAAGCCGAGAACAGAAAATACGGCAGAATGAACAGGGCTGCCGAGATGGTGTTCAATACGCCGCCATGGTCTTTGCCGAAGGTTGTGAGCAGCATGATCGACAAGGCAAAGCGATAGGCATTGTCATTGAAGGCGCTCATGAACTGTGTCACAAACAGCGGCAGGAAGCGCTTGGTTTTCAGCAGGGCAAACTGGCTTTGTCCGGGAGCATTCATAGGGGCGGGCCTCATCTTTGTTGTGGCCGCCACCTGCGGGTGGTTACGCCATCAGGGCTTTTAGCAGGGTGAAGGTTTCCGAATGGTTTGCAGAAATGTGTCGGGCACCGTGAGATTGGAGCAACTTGCGACGCACGGGGTTGGTTGAGAAGCCGATGAAATGTACGCCGTTTTCAAGCCCAGCCTCAACATCATTGATATTGTCGCCGATATAAATGACCTGTGATTTTGGCATTTTCATGCGTGCCAGAAGGCGGGCGAGGATTTTGGATTTGTGGCCACCGCCGTCAGCCCCTTGGGCATGACGTGAGATAAGCGACCAGAGTCCCGTCTGTTGCAGTCGCAAGGCCGCAGCGTCACGCAAGTTCGCGGTGGCAATGCCCAAAGTCGCAATATTTACCAAATCCTCCAGCAGTTGTTTTGCACCCGCTATTTCAACGCTTTGCAGCCTGCTCTGCAACGCGGATTGCAGCGACTTCACATAATGATTCATGACTTTCGTTTTGTATGTGAGCGGCAGACCATTGCGCTCCAGGATCTCGGCGATGATGTCTTCGTCATTGCGGATGCGGTAGCTGTTCCAGTCGCGGGAAAGGTTTTCTGTTGGAACGAACTCTGAGAGGGCGGTGAAGAACACTTCCTCTTCGTCGCGGGTGAGTTCCAGCAACACGCCATCGACGTCGAAGACGACAGCGTAATCTGTAGAAGGGGTATTCATCTTGAGCATCAAAGTTTAATCAAATCCCCACCCCACGTCATTCCCGCGAACGCGCACGAGTGTCCGGGGAAAGTTGGATTCCGGATTCTTCACCCTCCCCCTTGTGGGGAGGGCCGGGGTGGGGGTCGCTCCGAACACCAAAGATAGAAAAGAATTCTTTGCAAATACAACCATCTGAGCGACCCCCACCCTAACCCTCCCCACAAGGGGGAGGGAACTCGACTGAGTTTGAAATCGAAAGATTAACTCTGAATCTCAACCGTACAAGGATTCATTTTGAAGCCAATTGGCTCGTTAAAATCGCTATTCATTAAACATCCCCCGGACACTCGTGCGCGTTCGCGGGAATGACGGGCTGATGAGATATGGTTACAAATGACCAGACTATGCGTTATTGACTTTGTCACCACCTCAGCCACGCACCATCGCTTCCGACATTTCGATGATGGTGGGGCCATCGGCTTTCAAACTGGCGTTGATGGCTTTGGCGAGAGCATTCAAATTCTCCGGTTTTTCCGCCCGTGCGCCATAGGCTTTCGCAAGCGCCTGAAAGTCGGGATTGCGCAAGTTTACGGCATTGGGCTGGATGCCCTTGTTCACCATGTCATCGCGGATTTGGCCCAAGGCCGTGTTGTTCCAAAGCAAAATGGGAATGGGCAGTTTGTGTTCAACGGCGGTGCCGAGTTCATTCATCGTGTATTGAAAACCATAATCGCCTGCCAGCGCAACGACGGGAGTTTGTCCTACACCGAATTTGGCACCGATGGCGGCTGGAAGTGCAAAGCCAAGTGTGCCGAAACCCACGGGATGCAACCATGTGCGGGGACGCGATACAGGGAAGACTTCATTGGCGGCATAAGCGATCTGCGTCATGTCGGAAGCGATGACGGTCTCTTCGCCCAAGCTGTCGCGGATCACGCCAAGCGCCTTGGCCAACATGTTGCCCAAAGGATCAGGTTCCTTTGCCACAGGCCTAGCAGGCAACAGTTTTCCTGTCGGGTTTATTTTCCGTGCCAGCCTGGTCAGAGCCTCTTCCGCGTCGGCAAGAATGGCGAGCTTTGCAGCATGCGGCCTTGCCAATGACGAGGGATCGATATCGATGCGTATGAGATTGCCGCTGAGACGAAAGTCCGTGGTCCAGAAGTCAGTTTCCGAAAGCTCGGTGCCAACGGCCAGAACGCAATCCGACTCTGCTAATTGTCGTTGGATGTTGGGTGATGCCAGACAATATCCCCAACAGCTGGGATGATGGGCGGGAACAGCGCCCTTGCCTGCTGTGGTTGTGAGAATGGGAGCGCCGAGCTTTTCCGCTATTTCAAGGGCCTCATATCCAGCGCCCAGTGCGCCGCCGCCAAGTACAATCATCGGGTTTCTGGCATTTTCCAAGTGCCTCACCGCCGTGCTGATGTCGTTGCCGTGCGGTGATGGCTGCCGTGCTGTTTTTTCAGTCCGCCATCCCGGACCTGCTGGTTTGGTGAAAAGATCGAGCGGAATTTCAATGTAAGCGGGTCGCGGTCTCGCGCTGGCAAAATGCGAAAAGGCGCGCGCCAGTCCGTCTTGCACGTCACGGGCGGTATAGGCGCGCATGGCGAGTGAGGTTACAGATTTTGCCGCACCGTGTTGATCTATCATTTCATGCAAACGGCCCCGTCCTTGGGCTGAATCCACCACATCAAGGGCTGATGAAATCACCAGTAGATTCGACGAGTCAGACCACGCCTGCGCCATGGGGGTGAGGATGTTGGTAAGTCCCGGACCACTGATGGTGAAGCACACGCCGGGTTTGCCTGTGGCCCTTGCATAGCCATCGGCCATGAAGCCGGCACCCTGTTCGTGGCGGGTGAGGATGTGATTGATTTTGGAGCGTGGCAGGGCGCGGTACATTTCGACGTTGTGCACGCCGGGAATGCCGAAGATGGTGTCGACGCCATAGGCTTCGAGCAAGCCTACCAATGCTTCACCGATGGTGGTTTCACTCATGGCTTGAATCTTTCCGGCGAAATATCAGCGGGGTTCAGGCCCATGTCGATAACGTGCCAGGGTATCGGCAAACGCCTTGCCATATCCGCCGCTGTTTTCGAGAGACCAGGGGATGACTGGATGCCATAGCCGCCTTGTCCCACCAGCCAGAAAAAACCCTCTGTATGCGGATCAAATCCAACAACTGGGCTGCCATCGGGTGCAAAGGTGCGGAGCCCGCCCCAGCTGTGTTCGAGACGTTCGACTTCGATGGTGGTGGCGGTCATCATGCGGTCTATTCCCTCGGCAATCGCCATATCATCGGCATAGGCGTCATGCGGTTCGACGGGTGTGGCATCGGCGGAGGAGACAATCAGTTTTCCACTTTGTGGTTTGGCATACCAGGTTTCACCCACATCGGTGACCATGGGCCAGCGTGCGAAGTCAATATCAGCTGGCATGGGGATAACGCCGATGGAACGGCGTTTGGGGATGAGGCCAACAGGTGTGGCACCACAAAGTTTTGCGACCACGTCGCCCCAGGCACCCGCCGCATTGATGATCAAGGTGGCGCTGATGTCATCGCTGCCACAGCGCAACGTCCATTGCCCTCCACCGAATTTGGCTGACACCAAAGGTGACGACAGCAACAGCTTGCCGCCGCGTTCTTTCAGCTTGCGCAGATAACCCCGATGAAGCAGGTCCACATCAATGTCACCGGTCATGCCATCGAGAAAACTGCGCTTGGCGTAGTCGGGTTTCAACACCGGAAACAGTGCGCAGGTTTGGGAGATGCTGAGTTCAGTGAGGCCACTTGATTTTGACAACAGATATTCGGTCTGATCTGCCTGTCCTTCGGCCTCCAGAAACAGCGAACCCCTCGGGGTGAACAGTGGCGCATCGGTGAAGCCCTTGGGTGGCTGCATGAAAAAATCATGACTTGCGCGGGTCAGCGCCAACATCGGCAGCGGGCCATAATTGGGTTCATAACTCGCAGCCGAGCGGCTGGTGGTGTGGTAGCCCGCCCGTTCTTCCATATCGGCGAGCAGCACAGAATGGGTTTCGGCCAAATGGGCGGCAACCGATGCACCGGCAATGCCTGCACCCACAACAAGAAAATCAACTGTTATCATCAGGGCAGCTTAGCCTGTGGGCCAAGAGATTGTCACGGGCTGGTTCAGCAGTTTGATTGCATGTGGCGACGGGAATTTGTTACGCTCCGCGCAACAGGAGAATCCCATGGCTTTCAACCAACCCGTTTCCGGACTTGTAACACCACGTTTTGGCGGGGTGGCCACGTTCTATCGCTTGCCACATGTGGCTCTGGAAGACGCTGATGGTGTGGAAATCGGCATTGTCGGCGTGCCCTGGGATGGCGGCACCACCAATCGTCCCGGCCCCCGTCATGGTCCACGCCAGATGCGTGACCAGTCTTCGATGGTGAGGCGCATGCATCAGACCTCGCATATCGTGCCTTATGATCTCTGCAATGTGGCGGACATGGGCGACGCCTCGGTCAATCCCGCCAGTGTTGATGATTCTCTTGTGCGGGTTGAAAAACATTATGATGCGCTGGTCGCCAAAGGTATCCGGCCGCTGACAGCCGGAGGTGATCACCTGTGCTCACTTCCCATTCTCCGCGCACTCGGCAAGAAAAAGCCCGTGGGCATGATCCACTTTGATGCCCATACTGATCTCTACGA
The DNA here is from genome assembly GCA_964244855.1 of uncultured Aestuariivirga sp. Classification (GTDB taxonomy): domain Bacteria; phylum Pseudomonadota; class Alphaproteobacteria; order Rhizobiales; family Aestuariivirgaceae; genus Aestuariivirga. The sequence continues at coordinate 29,052 of CAXTLE010000004.1, forward strand.
CAGCTATTTCGGGGGCTTCAAGTATACCCATGGTACACCCTTCCGCCGCGCCATCGAAGAAGGCGTTCTTGATCCCAAGCGCACCATCCAGATTGGTTTGCGCGGATCCATGTATGACCTCGATGATTTCGAGTTTGGTGAGAAAATGGGGGTGCGCATGGTGCGCATTGAAGAGGCCATGGAAAAAGGCCCGAAGGCCATCATGGCTGAGGCGCGCAAAATTGTAGGTGATGACGAGAGCTACGTCAGCTTCGATATTGACATGCTGGACCCGGTTTATGCGCCGGGTACTGGCACGCCAGAAGTTGGTGGCTTCACCACGTTCCAGGCGCAGCAGATGCTCAGGGAATTGCGCGGCCTCAACATCATCGGTGCCGACGTGGTGGAAGTCTCGCCACCCTTCGACCCCTCGGGCATGACGGCCTATGCCGGCACCGTTATGATGTTCGAGATCCTGTGTTCCATGGCGGAAGCTGTGGCGAAGCGGCGTTAAGCGCGGGCCGCGGCCCGCGCCATGAGTTCCACAACTTTCTTGCGGGGAACGCCAGATAGATCAGCAACGGAATAGACCAGCTGTTCTTCGTAGCCGTGCAATTCGTTGTCGCACAAGGCCAGTTCCCAGAGCAGGGCAATGAGATTGCAGCGGTCTTCGATGCCAAACAAATCCTGCAGGGCCTTGGCAATGACTTTAACGGGTTCGATGAGGTCCAACTGCCCCTCGGCCAAGGCGATGCTTTCCAGCGCTACAGGGCCGTTGATCTGCATGTTGCTTTTCAGCAGGACTTGCAGGCGTTCAAGTTCGACGTTGCGAATGCGCTTGTCAGCGGGAACGATGGCCGCCAACACAATTCCCATCAAATACTTCCGCTGCACCGGCGACAGTTTTGAAAACCCACCGGGCTTGGCGAGAAGAAGCAGTATCTCATCAAGGTGAGTTTTCGCAGATTGGCGGTTTTCTTCCGAAACCGGTTGGTGCAGAACGATCATGATAGCCTTAAATTTGCACAGTGAGTGCTTGATTTGCCACCCACTACCAAGGCAGGCATTTAAAAAGCAACCTCTTCTGGTTCTAATGCATCTTTAAATCTGGATCTAATTTTTGTTTTAAACACCGCAAAATCCTTGGTTGGATTTACGCTGATGCAATAAAACAACAGCGTAGTATCAATATGTTCGGCAGTGTCGACCAAGCTGTTCATCTTCAGGGGCCATCACAATTCGCTACACTCTGCTACTAAAGTTTTTTCTGGGTTTGGCTTTTGCCTTGGGCTTGCCACCGGTTTCGCAGCTGTGGTTGGCGGTGATTGGCCTCTCGGGTGTGTTGTTGCTCGACTCAATCCAAACGCTGAGAGGCCGATGGCAGAGCTTCGGCGGCGGGTTTGCATTTGGACTTGGCTATTTCAGCTTCGCCCTGCATTGGATCGGTTTTGCATTTCTGGTCGATGCAAAGTCGGATTTATGGATGATGCCGTTTGCCGTCGGCGGTCTGGCCGCGTTTTTTGCTATGTATTGGGGCGTTGCATTCATTGCCGTGGATTGGCTGGCGACACGTGGGTTTCAGCGCTGGCTGGTTTTGCCGATTGTTTTGGGTATGGTTGAGGGTTTGCGGGGCTACCTGTTCACGGGTTTTCCTTGGGCCGTGCCCGGTCTGATGGCAGATGGCATGGGAGGTGTCTTGCAATTCGCCAGCGTGGTTGGAATGCCGGGGCTGACGTTGTCGGTTTTGATGTGGGCGGTTTTGCCTGCCGCCATCATCGTGAACAGGAAAAACAGAGCAGCAGTTATGTTGCCGCTTTTGCTGCTGCTAACACTGCCTGCAATCTGCTGGTGGGGTGATGTGAGACTGGCCGCCCACCCACTTGATGTGAAAAGCGGTCCCATGGTCCGTCTGGTGCAACCCAATATCGCGCAAAGCGACAAATGGCGCAGCGAAAATTCCGTAAAGGTTTTCGACGACTTGATGGCCTTGACCACTGCTCCGGGCACAACCAAAGAATTGCCAAAGGTAGTGATCTGGCCCGAATCAGCGGTGTCATTCTTGCTGGATGAAAGTACGCCCGCTTTGGAGCGGATTGCTTCCGGACTGGGTGAAGGGCAAACACTGTTGACGGGTGCCATCAGAAGGCAGTCAGGCCCTAAAAGCGAACTCTATTTCACCAGCATTCTCGGAATTGATACAGAAGGTGTCGTCCAATCCCATTACGATAAATGGCGTTTGGTGCCGGGCGGCGAATATTTACCCCTTGCATGGCTGCTTGAGCCTTTGGGCTTTCGCAAGGTCGTGAACTTGCCGGAAGCCTTCAGTCCAGGTGAAGGCCCTGGCGTCTTTGATGTTCCGGGCATTGGGCCTGCTGCAATGCTGATTTGCTACGAAGCCATATTTCCGCAGAAGCTCGTGCCAGACAACACTCGCCCGCGCTGGATCGTCAATGTGACCAATGATGGCTGGTTCGGGCGTTCCGTTGGACCTTACCAACATCTGGCGCAGGTGCGCATGCGGGCGGTAGAGCAGGGACTGCCTGTCGCCAGATCTGCCAACACAGGCATATCCGCCATGATTGATCCCCTTGGGCGTTTTGTAGCTCACACCGACCTCGACACCCGCACCTTTGTAGATTCCAGATTGCCGCAAAATTTAGAGCCAACCCTTTATGTTCGCTCAGGAGTTGTTCCAGCGCTGCTTTTCGGACTGCTTCTTGTTTGTCTGGCCATCCTGACCAGATCAAAGATAATACAAATGAAACCATAAAAAAATATTTTCATTTGCACAGTTTCAATTCGAGGCTTAAACCATCAATGATTGATTCAACACCAATGTGGCCATTGCCGAATTCCGGGGGGGACGGGCCGCATTGCAAACACAGCAGCAGGCTGGGGGCAACAGTCTGAGGAAAACATGGCACGCAGAGATCCTAATTATATAGATGTTCACGTTGGCTCCCGTATCAGGATGCGGCGTCAACTCATCAACATGAGCCAAGAACGCTTGGGCGAGCTCTTGGGCATTACCTTTCAGCAGGTCCAGAAATACGAAAAGGGTGCCAATCGCATCAGCGCCAGCAGGTTGTTTTATACCAGCAAAACGCTTGGTGTGCCGGTGCAGTTCTTTTTTGAAGGGCTACCAGGCGGCGAAAGCGACTCGGTAATGAAGGAGTCGGTTCCGTCCGATGAATTCACCTCAGCCCTGATGACGCCTGAAGGCGTTCAACTGGCGAAGACATTTCGCGATGCAGACAACGCAACCAAGCGCAAGCTGATTGTGGGTCTCGCCAAGCTGATCGTTAATTCAGACGCATAACCAATTCGTTTTGATCACGAAATTCAAAGGGCCGATTGTCACGCAATCGGCCCTTTTTTTATCGGCTCTTGACCGTTGTGGGCAGGCCTGCCATTAGACGGCTCGAATTCACATAAGGATTTCTTTATGTGCTTGGCAAAGACACTGTCTCGAGGAGCGCCGTCAAATGGCACGCAAAAATTTCGTTTTCACCAGTGAATCGGTTTCCGAAGGTCACCCGGACAAGGTCAGCGACCGGATTTCTGATGAAGTGGTTGACCTGTTTTTCCGAGAAGCCATTGCGGAAGGCATGGACCCTTGGGCTGTGCGGGTTGCGTGTGAAACGCTGGTAACGACCAATAAGGTTGTCATCGCCGGTGAAGTGCGCGGACCTTCTTCCGTCACCAAAGAAAAGATCGAAGCGGTAGCACGCCAGGCCATCAAAGACATTGGCTACGAGCAGGCGGGTTTCCATTGGGAAAAGGCCTCGGTTGAAATCGTGCTGCATGCGCAGTCGGTCGACATTGCGGTTGGCGTTGATACGGCTGCCAACAAGGAAGAGGGTGCAGGCGACCAAGGCATCATGTTTGGTTACGCCTGTGACGAAACGCCTGACCTCATGCCGGCACCGCTGTATTATTCGCAGCGCATCCTGCAGCTTCTCGCCGAAGCGCGTCATGGCGGTGAGAAACGCTTGGGGCCAGACTCCAAATCGCAGGTTACCGTTCAATATAAAAATGGCAAACCGGTTGCCGCCACGCAAATCGTTGTGTCGCATCAGCATCTCGATGAAAACATGACATCAGCCGATGTGGCCAAGATGGTGAAGCCCTACGTCAAGAAGGCCTTGCCAAAGGGCTGGATCACCAAGGACACGGTTTGGCATATCAACCCCACCGGCAAATTCTTCATTGGCGGACCAGATGGTGATGCAGGCCTGACCGGCCGCAAGATCATTGTCGACACTTACGGTGGTGCAGCCCCTCATGGTGGCGGCGCATTCTCCGGCAAGGATCCGACCAAGGTTGACCGCTCAGCGGCTTATGCTGCACGATATCTCGCCAAGAATGTTGTGGCCGCGAAGCTCGCGGGAAAGTGCACCATTCAACTGTCCTATGCCATTGGCGTATCAGAGCCGTTGTCGGTTTACGTCGATACGCATGGCACCGGCAAGGTGAAGGAAGAGAAGCTGGAAAAGGCGCTGCGCAAGGTCATGGATCTCAGCCCGCGTGGCATCCGCAAACATCTTGATCTCAACAAGCCGATCTATGCCCGCACGTCGAGCTATGGTCACTTTGGCCGGAAGCCCACCAAGGACGGTGGCTTCTCCTGGGAGAAGACCGACCTTGTGAAAGAGCTCAAAGCAGCGGTGAAGTGAGCGACGTACTTCTGCGACATCAATTTTACGGACGGCGCAAAGGGAAACCTTTGCGCCGTCATCATACTGACCTGATGGACAACCTGCTGCCGCCGATTGCGGTGGATCTCGGAAACCCACTCGCAGGAACAACGGAACCTCGCTGGCTGGAAATTGGTTTTGGTGGCGGTGAACATGTGGTGCATCAGGCCGCACTCAATCCGGGTGTGTCGATCATTGGTGCGGAAGCGTTCCTCAATGGTGTGGCCAAGGCTCTGGCGCATGTTGAAGAGGCGGGCGTCAGAAATGTTCGCATTTACTACGGTGATGCACGCGTGTTGCTGGAGGCCCTGCCAAATAATTGTCTGGACCGTTTGTATTTGCTCTACCCCGATCCATGGCCAAAGGAGCGGCAGAAGAAGCGCCGTTTTGTGAACCCGGTCAATCTCGCGCATTTTCACCGGCTTCTGAAGCCTGACGGAGTGTTTCTGTTTGCCAGCGACATTCCTGATTATGTGGGTTGGACAAGAGATCATATCGTGGCTCATGCGGGTTTCCGCGAAGAAGGGGATGCCACACAACCCTTCGAAAACTGGACAGAAACCCGCTACGAAGCCAAGGCCATCCGCGAAGGCCGGGTGCCAGTCTATTTGAGATTTGGGAAGTTGTGAAAAACCAGTCACACCGCTTGTTCAAACGGGCATAAATCGTCATGCTATAGCACATGGCTCGATCACATCAGGTTGCCGCCCTGCCATGGCGGCAGGGGAAGACGGGCATTGAAATGCTGCTCGTCACCACGCGCACCACCAAGCGCTGGGTCATTCCCAAGGGCTGGCCCATGGCAGGCAAAGCTGATTACGAGGCGGCGGCCGTTGAGGCCTTTGAAGAGGCAGGCGTAAATGGCCTTGTCTCGCGTGAGCCTTATGGTCATTACGGTTACCTCAAAATCTCGGACAGAGGCAAAGCCCGGCATGTGGACGTGACGGTTTATCTGTTGCAGGTTCAACAAGAGTTGGACGCGTGGCCGGAACGCGAAGAGCGGGAACGCCGCTGGATGCGCCCCGAGGACGCCATCAATCAGACAGGCGAAGGTGGCCTTGTTCCGTTGTTAAAACAATTTGCTGAGCATCCACCACAAGCCGTGCCCCACACTCGCACAGAAGAAAAAAGCCCATGGTCCTGGCTGATTGATTTGTTCCGGTAGATAACGATTCTTCGCGACGCTCCATGCGGGCGGGGAGGGCCGCAAGTCAAGCACTGCTGTCCGGTTAACATGTTCAAGTGATCAAAAGCGCTGTTCTTCTCCCTC